>JAHDCQ010000155.1 GCA_020629845.1 Saprospiraceae bacterium
ATGTATCTTGTAAAGACACCGACTTTTATTCAAAACTTATTCCCCAATTTCACTTGGTGTATCCCAACTAGCGAGAAAGTGATTTACCTCACCTTCGATGATGGGCCAATTCCTGTGGTTACGCCCTGGGTGCTAGAGCAATTGCGCGCTTATGATGCGAAGGGTACTTTCTTCTGTGTAGGTGCAAATGTGCAAAAACATCCTGCTATTTTTCAGCAACTCCTAGCCGAAGGACATAGTGTGGGGAATCATACTTTTCACCACTTAGATGGTTGGCAAACGGATAATATTCCTTACTTCCATAATGTGCGCCATTGTGCAAGACAGGTTAATTCTGACCTTTTTCGTCCACCTTATGGAAGATTAAAGCCGAAGCAAGCACAATTCCTACAACGCCATTATCGCATTGTAATGTGGGATGTACTGAGTGGCGATTTTGACCCGAACTTATCTAAAGAACAATGTTTACAGAATGTATTGCAAAACACCCGTGCAGGCTCTATCATTGTGTTCCATGATAGCTTGAAAGCGGAGGAAAAGCTGCGCTACGTATTGCCAAAAGTACTCGCACATTTTGCAGCAAAAGGCTATCGTTTTGAGCAATTGCAAAATACGGCAGATATGTCAAAGAAGAAGACAGCATAAAATACTTTCGCTTCGAGTTAGGATAAAGTGAATTAGTAACTGCCGAGCGGTACTCGGCACAGTCGGTACTCTGCTTTATCTGCGCCTCATGTACCAAGCACCGCTTAGTATTTACTATTAAGACAAAAACTACCGTCGTATCAACAACAACGAACCTGCATCTTCATCTGCCACTATATTTCCTTTCCTATCGTAGCCTTCGTATTGCAGCGTCCAGACATACACGCCTTCTGAGGCGATTTGTCCTTGCCAAGTGCCATCCCAAGCTTGAGAAAGCTCATCAGTTTCAAAGACGAGATTGCCCCAACGGTCGAAAATTTGAAGTTGGGCGGCCAAGACTTGGTCTTCAAAAACTTGGAAAAAGTCGTTTTGTCCATCATTATTGGGACTAAAAGCAGTTGGGACATAAAAAGTGGCAGGACAACGTTCTTGAAAATTGATACTATCGCGGCCTACACAGCCCAATTCATCGCGTACCTCTACATGAAATGTGCCATCGCTGCCTACGATATATTCAGCAGCAGTGCTATTATCTTGCCAACGATAAGTATAAAAATCGCCAGCATAAATTGGAATGGCAATGCTATCATCTCGTACACAAATGGTAGTATCAAGTCCTAAATCAGGCGCAGGTGTAGGAGCTACATAAAGCTCTGTATAAGCTGGAAAAGTCGCACAGCCCGATACCACACCAATCACACTATACTTACCCGACATACTTGGGCGAGCATTTGAAAGACTAGGATATTGCGAAACTGAGCGATAGCCATTTGGTCCATTCCAAAGATAGCTCGCTTCTGCTACATCGGTTGCGCTTAGGTTGGCTTCTTCGCCTTCACAAATTTTTACTGAATCTAAAGCCGCTACTGCTTGCCGAAGCGTGACGCGAATATCTTTTTGGAAGGTATCGGTTTCTCCCAAGCACTCATCCGTGACTATGAGGTTTACGGGAAATGTACCCAGTTCATCGTAGGTGCGCCTTGGTCTAGGTTCTGTAGTGGTGTCGTCATTTCCAAAATCCCAGAGGAAGCTATACTTAGCAGGCGAGAGTCTAGTATCAAACAAAATCGTATCATTCAAGCAGCCCCCATCTAAAATTGGATTGATATTAATCGGACTAAAACGCGCACCGCCACTATAGGCATAAGATTCTGCTGGTCCATAACCATAAGCTGTCGCTATGATTCCGCAGCCTTCCGAAATAATCGTATGACTCCCCGAACTCACTCGTAAGCGCACGAAAGAGAATGGACTATTTGCCACATTTTGGACCGTTGCAAAATCAGAAACAGCACGCCCGTCAATGAAAATGTTGGAACCATCATCGCCTTTTAGTACGATATTGATGTAATTTTCTTCAATATTTTGAAAAGAAGAATTGAAAAGTGTGACGGTATCTAAAGTCTGTTCGATGCTATTAAGTAAGACCATAGAAGGATCGCCTAAATGATGCCCACTACAAAATGAACCAATATTGAATTGCGCAACCATAATAGGTGCAGAGGCTTCTATGTAGTTCGCCTCTCCGCTATTGTATTCCACATATTCTCCACTTTGCAATAAATAGTCTTGGGTAGTGTTTCCTTGCACCTGCACATTGGTATTGTCTTCGGTAGCAAGGATGCGAAAGACATCATATCGCACTTGTGCATTCGGTACGCTCACGAAACGTCGTCCCCAAGTGGAAACGGGGTACATTTGCTCTACTAGATTATCGCGCAGTTCGCAAATGCTAGGTACTTGCGTCCAAGTATTTCCGCCATAAACTGCAATAGGTTTATCGCCGATGATGTGCGTTCCTGTAAAATCGCCTGTGGAAAGCCGTGCCTGCACTTGATAGGTTTGTCCAGCATCTAAAGTCAAAGAAATAACGGAACCTGCCGTTCTTCTACCCTCGCTTTCATCAGAAAGTTCAATGAAAACTTCGGTATTATCTTCGGTAGCTACGATTAGAAACTCGGCAGGAAAAATCTCCCCCTCATTCGTCACCCCCTGATAGGTCATAATGTAGTATTCTTGCCCAATGGATTCTACAGGCAATACCACTGAGGCTTCTGATCGAAAATTATGATATTGATGAATAAATGCAGCTACAGGCTGTGCGCTAGCAATTTGAATGCCGTTTTGTTTTATGGTTTCAGAACCTGTGGTTTCAGCAATTTTGGGTAAATTAATAATGCTGACTTGATTCGCTTGGACACTAAAAGCTTCGCTCCAATTCATGCGCGGGATTTCTACTGTGCCATTGGTATTGTATTTCGAGGTAATCATTAATACCATCGTATTATTCCCTACATCTCGATGCTCCATTACGCTAAACCAAAAGTTAGTGCCTTCATTGGTTTGACTATGCACGAGGGAAGTAAGTGCCAGAAATATAAATCCGATGAATAACTTTTTCATAGGCGTAATAGACTGTTAATTAGTCAAATATAAAATTATTCCATCAGATTGCAGCATTAGAAGAAAAACATTTATTGCTAATTACATATAGCCGACATAACTTTAGCCCCACAAGTGAAAAACATGGGATTCAAATCTGTACTCGTTCGTCCATTTGCCAAATATATTGCTCGCGATATTGCTAAACTGCGCGCAAATGGCGTAAAATATCAAGAACAAGTTTTCCAGCGACTTATTCAGCAGGCAAAAGATACAGCTTTTGGTAAAGATCACGATTTTGCGAATATCAAAACGCATCGAGATTTCACGCAACGAGTGCCACTCCGCGATTATGAGCAATTGAAAAACTATGTCGAGCGCATTAAAGCAGGCGAACAAGGTATACTTTGGAAAGGTATGCCTAAATATTTTGCCAAAACTTCAGGTACTACTTCTGGTGCAAAATTCATTCCTATCACCAAACAATCCGTCAGTAATCATTTCAATACGGCGCGGAATGCCCTCTTCAATTATTATGTGGAGACGGGAAATGGTAGTTTTTTGGATGGAAAAATGATTTTCCTTTCGGGCAGTCCTAAACTGGATAAAATAGGCGATGTACTCACAGGACGACTATCAGGTATCTCAAATCATATGGTGCCTGGTTGGTTGAAAACGAATCAATTGCCCAGTTGGGAGACGAATTGCATAGAAGAATGGGAGACAAAACTAGATCGCATTGTAGATGAAACTTTGGGGCAAGATATGCGCCTCATTAGCGGTATTCCGCCCTGGGTACAGATGTATTACGAACGCCTCCTAGCGCGCACAGGCAAGCAATATGTGAAAGATATTTTCCCAAATTTTTCGGTTTTTGTGTATGGTGGGGTCAATTTTGAACCCTATCGCGCTACGCTGGAACAACTTGTCGGTAAGCGTATTGATAGCGTAGAAACTTATCCCGCTTCGGAGGGTTTTATAGCCTTTCAGGATAGCCAAAAGGAAAAAGGGCTGTTGCTAAATGTCAATTCTGGCATCTTTTTTGAATTTGTACCAACGGCTGAAATTTTTAACGATAATCCTACACGCCTCAGCTTAGAAGAGGTAGAACTTGGCGAAAATTACGCGATTATCATTAATAGCAATGCAGGACTTTGGGGCTACAATATTGGTGATACGGTGCAGTTTGTGTCCAAAAACCCTTATCGTTTGGTGGTGTCGGGGCGTATCAAGCATTTTATTTCAGCTTTTGGCGAACATGTAATCGGCAAGGAAGTGGAAGAGGCAATGCTCCAAGTAGCAAAAGCGCGCAAGGCAAAGATTGTGGAATTTACAGTTGCGCCGCAAATCACACCGTCTGAGGGTGGCTTGCCTTATCATGAGTGGCTTGTCGAATTTGAGGAAGTGCCGAGTGATTTAAGCACTTTCGAGCAGGAACTTAATGCCGCTATGGTAGAGCAAAACATTTATTATAAAGACCTCATAGATGGCTCGATGTTGCGCTGCCTGAAAATCAAGCCTTTACCGCGCGATGCCTTTCGGAATTATATGAAATCGCAGGGCAAATTAGGTGGGCAAAATAAAGTACCACGCTTGAGTAATGATAGGAAGATAGCGGAGGTACTAATAAATCTTTAGTCGTAAATACTCAATGAGTGAATATTTAATGACTGAATGATCAAATAGAATCTAGAATTATTCACTCATTCACTATTCTCACTCATTGAGTACTTACCTTTAGTTGCATTAAAGAGCCTTAAAAGCAGCTTAAAATGACAAGTAAAATAAGCATAGCCGTTTTGCTAATGCTCTATCTCATCAATATGCAAATTCTTTTAAGTGAGAAGATTCGGCAAGAGCTAAGGCATATACTCGGATACATAAATATTTTTCTATTTCCCGTTCTTCTGATTATCAATGTCTACTTTTTTATTCAAATGATTCAAAGACTGAAATATGAACAAAATACTCCAATATTCAATTATGTATACATCACATTTTCATGCTTGTTGTATGCGAGAATTATATACATTATGCTCACTATGAATTAAAATTCGTATTCATTTCTAGGAAAAATCCAAACATCCTCTAAATTGTTTATGAAATGTTCGACAGTGTGTAAGCACAAAACACCCTATCTTTGTGCATAGCCAAATAATGAGCATGGAATTAACAAATCAACTACTCTTTTTCTTCGGTGGCTTAGGCGTATTCAATGGCGCATTGATGAGCCTTTATTTTTTGTTTCTGGTGAAGCCCAAACGCTTGCAAAATCACTTGTTTGGCTTGTTGATTTTGATGCTCAGTATTCGTATTGGGAAATCCATTTTTTACTTCTTTACGCGTAGTCTCTCAAAGGACATATTGCAAGTCGGGCTTACAGCTTGTCTTTTTATAGGGGTATTCTTACTGTTCTATGTGCAAACAAGTTTGGAGCAACGAAATAGCCTCAAGCAACAAGAACGTTGGCAACTTTGGGGTTTAGGAATCTTGGCAATTGCCGTCGGACTGACATGGCCTTACCGAACTTATCCCGATGTCTGGAATACGATTATTATAAAAGGGATTTACCTGATATGGAGCGTTTATGTGATCCTTACAGGTATAAAATTGACGAATGTTTTTCGTAGTTTTTTTGCTACACCCCAGCAATTGAGTGTGACGGAAAAATGGCTATTAGTGGTCTTTTCCATGAATGCGCTGATTTGCCTAGTATTCAATTCTGTATCTTATTTGGGCTTTCCATCCTATATTTTTGGCCCGATTACGTTCTCCTTTATGTTTTACGCGCTTGCCTTGTTTTTACTTTTTCATCCACAACGAAAAATCATTTTGCAAGGCATAGAAGCGCGTTACCAAAACAAAAAAATCGCTTCCACACAAGCCGCCGAAATTGATGAAGGATTGCAAGCCTTGATGCAGCAAAAGGCATGGCACAAAAAATCCGACTTGAAACTGCCCCAAGTAGCCGAAGCATTACAAATTAGTCCACATTTACTCTCGCAATACCTGAATGATAATGTAGGCAAAACCTTTACCAATTTCGTGAATGAATATCGGGTGGAAGCAGCTTGCGAACTCTTGGCGAGCGAACATCAATTCACCCTCGAAGGCATCGGCTATGAAGTGGGCTTTCGCTCCAAGTCCAATTTTTATGCCACCTTCAAAAAGTACAAAAACTGCACTCCTAGTCAGTATGCAAAACAGCAAAAAATCCTACAAAAAGAGTAGTCCATTATAGTACAGGACTGATTCTAACCATGATTTCTGGTATCGAAAGGGAAATTGCCTTAGTCTTGCCGAAAATTTTAATCAATGAATAGAATCATCCTTATTGTTTGTATCGCACTCATTTCCTTTAATGCAAAAGGGCAATCAGACGAAGAAAAAGTAAAAATCCCCTTGAATGATTACATGATTGGCACCTCCTACAATTATCCCGAACAAATCAAACATGCTTTCACCGAAAATGCTATGTTGTATCTCACGAAAGACGGCAAGCCGTGGCCCAGAACGCCCGAGTCCTATGCCGCAGGTTTTGCCAAGCGCGAAGCAGGCAAATTCAATGGCAGACACGCGAAATTGCTTAGAACAAAAGTTTATAACGACATCGCTTGGGCAGAAATCGAAATTATTATCCACAGCATCAATGCGCGTTTTATAGATGTATTGATTTTACAAAAAACCGATGGCGAATGGAAAATCGTGAGTAAAACTGCAACGCGCTACCCTTTGCAAAATACTGCTGGCATTCCACAGCGAAAAGTCATCATGGATGGTCTAAAACACCCCTGGAGCATGGATTTTATCAGTGCCGAAGAAGCGATTGTTGCGGAAAAAGACGGTGATTTGCTACTCGTAAATTTAGCCACCAAAGAACGGCAAGTAATTGACGGATTCCCTGATGATTTATTCACGACTTTAAAGCTAGATGTCAGTAAATATCCCGAAGGTACGTATCCTAAACGCGCCGACGGACGCATGGTGCGTTGGAACGCGGGCATCCTAGAAGTCCTACTCGACCCAAATTTTCCGGAAAATCGCCTGATGTACGTTTCTTATGTGTCACAAAAAGGCGATAAATATGCCTTGAAAGTTATTCGCGCTACTTTGGAGGGTAATCAACTAAAGGATATTAAAACCCTACTCAACCCTGGTCCGTATGTGTCTGGACTGTTTCACTTTGGCGGCGGCATGACTTTTGGAGAGGATGGAAAACTCTACATCACTGTTGGCGAACGCCTATTTTATGAACACTTAAAAGAAGGTCTAGCTATTGCACAAGACCTGAGCGATGAACGCGGAAAAATCTACCGCATCAACCCTGATGGAAGCATTCCAGAGGATAATCCTGATTTTGGTAAAGATGCCGTGAAAGGTATTTACGCAGCAGGCATTCGTGCCGCGCAAGGCATAGTAGTAGAGCCGCATACCAATAAGATATGGTTTAGTGAACATGGCACTGTTCAGGGCGACGAAATCAATCTTTTAGAAGCAGGCGCGAATTATGGTTGGCCTAATGTCACCACAGGCGGCTATCGCTCGAAGGACTATAAACCTGCCGATGTGCTAAATACCATTTTTACCGATCCCGTGCATTATTGGCAACAGACCGTTGCACCTACAGGCTTGACTTTTTACACTGGTACAGCATTTCCTGAATGGTATGGCAACCTCATCGTGCCTGGACTTTCGAGAGGCAGTCTTTGGCGCATTGCCCTCGATGGCACGACCGTGAAAACCGTAGAAGAACTCTTCACCGACGATCATGTCCGCCTACGAAAAGCAGAAATGAGTCCTGATGGCAAACTCTATTTGCTGACGGATGAGGATAATGGACGGATTTTTGAGGTGGTGCGATAAGCTTTTTTAATGTAAAAAAATGTAACTGCCGAGCGGTGCTCGGCACGCCTTATACTTTGCCCTTTTTGAACAATGCATTAAGCGAAAATTAATTATGAAAAATTACCTGTTTCTTTTACTGCTTGTAGCACTCCCAGCTTGCACGCAACAAGAACCTGCATCTCAAAAACCAAAAGAAAACTTCATCGTAAATCGCGTACTCATCGTAAATGAGCAAGACGAAATTTTGATGGTGATGGAGCAAGACGTTTGGGCTGCGCCTTCCTTTCTATACAACAAAAGGCAATTCCTCAAGGAAAGTATAGATAGTCTAGCCAATGCCTATGGTGTAAAAATAGCAAGTCCAAAACTACATGGTCAATTCAGTTTTAAATACGACTATGAACCCTATGCAACGATTAGGAATTACTATGTTGCTCGGTATCTAAGTGGAAATATCCGCATTCCTGAACCGATGGAAGAAGCGAAATGGGTACCTTCCGAGCAGGCAATAGCAATGAATACCGTGACTGCGATTAAGCAAATTACAAGACAAATAATCACTTATCCGAATGTGGTTTGGGGTGCTTCTTTCCTAGTGAGTCATGAAGGCGATACACATCCTACAAAAATGGTAGAGGACTTTTATCCTTTGTTTGAGATGGTAACGGAGGATGATGCAGACAACTAGTATATCTTAATGTAATATGCGATACACTAAAAATAAGGGTTCAAGTTTAACACTTGAACCCTTAATCGTTAGCTTGGAGTAATCGCCATGGTTGTCATAGCACCCAAATGATTTCGATGTCGGATAGATAATTCATATTGTTCACTCACCTCTACATTGGTAAATGTGATAGGCGAAGTACCATCATCCCAATGTACTACTTTCCCGTCTCTACGCACGGGCGCAGCTATGGAATGTTGAACAACAGATGGATTATCCGTTGTTCGGAGTTCGAGTAGTACCCAATCTACAATTGCTAGTGTCGAATCATCTAGGGACATTAAGGAAGAACTAAGTTCAGCACTTTCATTATCTAGTATGAATCCTAAATCTGAGTAGGGTTCTATATAAGGTAATGTTCCAGAGGTTCGAAGAGTATCTTTCATTGTCCCTGTTGCGCTATCGTAGGGACCGCCTAAAAAGACCTTTACATCTACAGTAATACTGGCCGAACCCGTAAGACAACCTGGTCCAATTGCAGAAGTTGAACTCACCAAAGGTAGCTTTGGCGATACATAACTATCGGTAAAGAAAGTCGCTTCTATCGCATCATTACTTCCTCCCATCCAATCTTGCAATACTGTTCCAAATACTTGACGATAATCGTGCTGCATAGCAGTTGATTCAGGTGCATTTTGAACGTCTAAATTGTTTAAATCAATATTATTGCCAATTACACCTGGCTCTACGCCTTTGCCTATCAGAATCATAGAACCTAAAGTGCCATGATCAAGTCCGTACGTTCCATTCTGAACTACCTTACGACCGAACTCAGAAAATACTACTGTCAGTACTTTATCAGCTAGTCCTAAAGCATTGATGTCATCTTGAAAGGATTTTAATGCGCCACTCAAATCACCCAATAAATTCGCATGTCGCCCTGTTAGTACATTATTACTATCTACTTGATTGACATGTGTATCATAGCCACCTTGAGTGGCCATAAACACCTTGGTGCGGCTACCACCACTAAGCATTCGAGCTACTGTTTTTAACTGATCTGCTAAGTCATTATCAGGGTAAGTAACCGAGCCTGAATTACTACCAGTATTAAAAGTATTAGAGATACGTTGTGCGTAGACGTTTACACTATTTTCAATATTCATAATAAAATTCAGCATATCCCCATGCTCAGAGTTTGGAATATTAGGGATAGGTAAACCACCAATAGAGGAAATCAAAGAGTAGAATCCTCCTGGGTCTTGACCAGAAAGATTAATCTCAAATCGGTGTTCCTCTGGGGTATGGAAGCCTGTATTAATCATCTGCCCTAATAAGATGCCTAATGGGTCAGATTCTCCTGTAAATGGAATACCCTCATAAGAAGGATAACGGTTGTCTAAGAATCTTCCTATCCAACCCGTATCTAAGTTGTACAAGGTACTACTGGAGCCATCGCCCCCACGAAGCCATAAGTCTTCTGCCTTAAAATGCGAACGGTTTGGAACGGGCATCCCCACTCCTTGTACAATGGATAATTGCCCACTATCGTAGAGTGACTTGAAGTTTGTAAGTTGCGGATGTAGTCCCAGTTGTTGTGTCGAAGGCAAAGTACTGTCTAAAGTAATGAGGTTGTTTGTAGGAATATATAAGTTAGGACGATGTCCTGCATAAGTGCTATGCTGATTAAGTGGTACAAAAGTATTTATAAAATCATTTGCACCATTTAAATGTACTATCACCATTACGCGATCTGTAGGGTCGCAACTTAAGGATGCTAGCATATTTTGTGTTGCGAAAGTACGCACAGGAAGTCCATTCAATACCAGAGGTGCAGCGGCTAGTGGACTTGCTATTTTTAGAAAATTTCTTCTTTTCATTTTCATGCCTATTTTAAAATGTTTGATACTCTGGTGAACTCATCACAACTGTAAACAATCGCCCTAACGCTACTTTAGCAGAATCCCGCTGAGAAGTACCTCCGAATTGAGAAGCCTGCCATTCAAAGTACCAATTGGTAGTACTTAAACCATTCAGTAATGCCTCACGGAAGTAGTTATAACGTTTCGTTGTATCACCAGGGCTATCATATCCCTCTGGCATTTCTGGAAGCGTAGATTCCAAAATTTCAGTAACGAGTCGGTCAGCATCATTTTTGAGGCTGTAGCTTGTATTATCTACAAGGTCATAGGCATCTACCTGGAAGGCCGTACTACCTATCAACATAGTTCCCCCATTTCGCAGTCTGCGCCCAGTCAAAAAAGCTTCCATCATTCTATATCTAGGAGCAACAGTGGAAGAATCGAACCAGTTTTTACTAAAATCTGGAGATTTGAAATATCCTGGCAAGCCTTCTACTGTAAGTGGATACATGGACTGTCCCATATAGTCAAGATTATCTTCAACCCCAATAGACCATACTCTGAAAAAGAAATTATCAACATCGCTAGTAGGCGGCAACACATTTCCCATTTTGAGATAGCTCATTGCTTGCAGATATAACATAAGAGCTGACTTAATTTTGCCTCCTATGATTTCATCTGCATTACTGCTATCATCTTCATCGTAGAAATGTACACTTTTTAGCAAGTGCTTTATGGTAGGTTCTAAATCATAATCATTAGCTTTCAGTTCAATAGCTAATGGCTCTATGATGTCGCTTTCAATTTCTGAATCAATAATATCACTCACAAAATAGCGATATAAACGGCGGCAATAGGCACGTGCGGTTTCTAATTGGTCGAATACCATGTCTATGAAATCACTAAGCTCTCTGTAATTATCTGCGGTATTAGTTGCACCCATTATCACGGTATTTCCAAAGGCAGATGAAAACTGCTTATTGGAAGTGTCGTGTTCACTATGCCGCGCCACGCCCTGTGTCAAACCTGTTTCAGGGTCTAAGTTATTTTTATAAGTAATGCTTAGGTCACCGTAGAAGCCCGAAAACACTTTAGCAGCTTCTACTATGTCGCCTTCTGTATAGTTGGTATAGTTATCTACACCTATTTGTTGTCCTCTTAGAATCGTGAATAATTCTAAAAATTCTCGTGCATAATTTTCATTCGGATTACTTCCTAAATTACTCCTGTTATCAAGATAATAAAGCATCTTAATATCAAGTGTCATCTTGTAGGCCATATCTTTGAGACTAGCTTTGGCCATTTCCTGAAACAATCTAAATTGATTGAAGACGGCACTGCCATCAAGTGTATCGTCTGTCGACCATATTGCTTTATGAAACATGGCCAATCTTCCACGCATGGAAGTATCTTGGAATAACTCATTGAGCCACCATGATTTTACAGCTCTTCGCTGTAATCCACCTGATAATCCACCATGATTATTGGTATTCGGATTTTCTGTGAGCCAAGCAAAATTATTCAGATTGGAAACTGGTCCAGCAGGAATAGCTAGAGCAGGAAAATTGAGCAGTTCATCTACTGCTTGGTCGGCAGTCTTAGATGCAAAATCATCAATTCGCTCTTTGGTAATGTGATAAGTCGTTCGTCGTAGAAGATGAGCAGCCAGCCGCTTACCTAACGTTCCCGAACGTTGTGTGAGAGATGCCATATACATGCAAGTATGATAGTACGTTAAAGTACTAGTGTTTAGTAGTTTGAATTAGTTTATAGTATAACTCAATTCCTATCCTTATGCCTTATCCTAATACTACTTTGTTCTAAGATATTCTTCAAGATAAATACCCAAAGTAAGAAGCTTCAAATTGCTATATTCTTTGAATAAACCCCCTAAATTTATGTATCGCTTAAAAAAAAACAAAGTAATTCTAATGCAAAGATATATATATTTCTTCAGAAATCAAGCCTTGCTATTACTCACAC
>JAHDCQ010000156.1 GCA_020629845.1 Saprospiraceae bacterium
ACTTAGGCACGGGCAATGCTAGACGATTTGCTAATCGAGTTATGGACATCTTAATAGAAGATGACATAGTACAATTAAAATAAATGTATGCGCTTCCAACTTATTCCAATTTTGGATAAAAAAATTAATACCAATCCCTGAATACGCGGCTTAATCCAAGCTCATAATATCCGAAACCCCTATCGTACGTGCTACATTATAGCCTTCTGCATAGGCATAATTCGCAGGACGGCCATAAGTTTTAAACCTACCACGTAAAAAAGAAAAGAAATCCTCTCCTGAAATAGGGGTTTGAGGTTCAGGAGAATTCCCATCAAAGAATTGAGAGCGGAATGCCTTAATCAATTCAAATTTGTGATCAATATAATCCGTTATATTCACCACAAAATCAGGCGTGAGGGTGTAGTCCTGAATATAGTGATAGACAGCTTTAGGTCGCCAAGGTTCTTGGATTTTGCCATCTGCATCGAAGGTTTCTATTTTTCGCAAACCCGATAGAAAGCAAGCATCTGCAGCCAGTTTCGCACCACGTCCATGATCAATGTGCCGATCCGTAAGGGCATTGGCTAGTACCACACTCGGTTGCGCCATACGAATGACCTGAATAACCTTCTTAAGGTTTTCCTCGGTATTTCGGAAAAAGCCATCTGCCATCCCCAAATTTATACGAAATTTCGCGCCCATCAATCGGCGAGCTTCCTCGGCTTCTTTCAAGCGCAATTCTGCAGAACCGCGCGTACCGAGTTCACCTTGTGTGAGGTCGAGTAAACCAACGGTTCTCCCTTTTGCAATCTCCGCAAGCAGTGTGCCTGCACAGGATAATTCTATGTCGTCTGGATGTGCGCCAATGGCAAGAATATCTACTTTCATGTTTATTTGGTACAAGGTATCAGGTATTAATATGTTCGCCAAATTGAAAATGTTTCAATTTGGCGAAGACATTGACTTAATACCCTCTGAACTTACTTTCTATTACTTTTTCTAGATTTTGCTTTATTGGCATTATTGCGAGTTGCTTTTTTCTCGCGCTCCGCTTGGGCAGCCTGTTGCTGTTTCATGGCTTCTTCTAGGCGTTGCTGGAAGCTGCCTTTCTTCTTCGGTTTCTTCTTATGATCTTCCAGCTCTTGTTCTATCTTACTCTTACTGATAATAAAGTTTTTAGTAATCAAGGTTTGTAAGATATTGGTCATGTTACTGAAAAACAAATAAGCCGTCAGTCCCGATGCGAAATTATTGAAGAAGAACACAAACATAATCGGCATGAAGTACTGCATATATTGCATCGCAGGATTACTCATTGCCGACATATCAATATGCCGCGAATTATAGTAGACATAAGCCACCGTCGTCAATGCCCAAAGTAGCGTGAAGAGACTCACATGCGCGCCATAGAACGGAATGCTAAATGGCAATTGTGCAAACACATCGAAAGAAGAAAGGTCGTTCGCCCAAAGGAAAGGTGTTTGACGAAACTCAATCGCAGATGGGAAGAAGCGATAAAGCGCGAACCAAATCGGCATTTGTAACACCATAGGCATACAACCACCTAGCGGGTTTACCCCATATTCGCGGTACATCTTCATGGTTTCCATTTGCTGCTGCTGCTGGTCATCCTTATGCTTTTCGCGTACTTTTTCAAGTTGTGGCTTTAAAGCTGCCATTTTCGATTGCGAATACAGCATTTTATAGGTCAAAGGAAAAAGCAAGAGCTTCACAATGAGGGTCAGTACCAAAATCACAATACCCGCGCTACCAATAAAGCCTGAAAGAAACTGGAATAAAGGGCGAATAATATAGCGATTTATCGTCCCGAAAATACTCACCCCAAATGGCACCGTATATTCCATTTCATTATCGAAGGCTTGCAGGCGGTCGTATTCCTTTGGCCCAATATACATTTGCATCGCAAAAGAAGGCTCACTACCACTATAAGGAATCGCTACTTTAGAAGACAAGCGTTTCAAATCCTCGTCCTCATCCGTATATACTTTCGTCTCAAATTCGCCACCTGAAAAAGGCACCTCTTTCGTAATGAGCGCGCTATTGAAAAACTGATTAGCATGGGCTACCCATTCCACCTTTTCCTCATCTAATGTTTCCAAGTCATCGCCCGTACAGCTACAATAAGTCGCATCATCTCCCAATTCACGATAGTATACACTCGACATCGTGCGCTCATAGGATTGGTTGCGCTCTAGTTTATCCAGGTAATTCACCCAATTGAGCTCTATGCTTTGCGCGTCGCGCTTTAGCACATTACCTAAACCCGAAAACTTAATATCATAATCAAGCGTATAGGCATCTTTTAGGGTATATTTTTGTTCAAAATAGCCGCCATCCTGCGCTTTTGCACGGAAGGTGACACTATTTGAGCTTTTATCAGCATCAAAAAATAAATCGCCTGTGGATACACTACCTGTTGCTGCAGTTAGTGTAGGCAATTGATATTCAAAGATATTTTTTTCATCTTCTAAGAGCGTCAATGGCAGTTTATTTTCGCCTTCCGAAGCATCACTCATTTTGAAATACTCTTTGAGCAATACTTCCTTGATGCGTCCACCTTTATTGGTGAAAGTGATTTTTAGTAAATCATTCTCTAGCACCGTTTCTTGTTCTTCGCCTGCTGCTGCCGTTGCAAACGCACCATATGCACCTGATAACTGCGCGACTTGCGTGGAATCAACCACAACATTACCCGAAGAATCACGGGTCACTACCGTTGGTGTAGTTGTTTCTTGTAGATTGGCAAGGCTATCTTTACGCGCCTCTACCATTGCCAAGGAATCCTGTATGCGTTGTTGTTCCTCAATTTGTGCTTGTGATGGCCGCAAAAACTGCTGCCATGCCAAAATGAGTACAAATATGAGTGCAAATCCTATAATCGAATTCTTATCCATTCTATTCAATTGGGGGTATTATGTATTAAGTATTAGGTTGCCATTTTTCAGTACCTATATACTTAGTACTTAATACATAATACCCTAAAAAAATAAGTGGTTTTTCAAAAGCGACACCAAAAGTACAACATTGTGTCGGATAGGTTGAATGATTCGGCAGATTTATTCTAAGAATACTACGAACGTAAGGAGTTGGTAGATGAACGCAAGGCATCCATTATGCTTCGAATATCGGGAGGAGAAAGGGTTGATTATGGATATTTTCTTGCCCATTAGAAATTTTAATTATCCAACCAATAGATTCTTCTTTAGAAAAATCCGTGCCTGTCACCTGATGTACAGGAATAGGGAAACGCGCTTCTATTTCTCCTGCGGCTAGGGTTTGCGTAGCAAAATACAAGACTTTGGAGTGGCGATCCCAAGAATCACCATCGTGGTTTCGAGTCCTTACTTTAATGGTCTCTAAATTGTAAAATTCTATAGTGCGAACTTGTGGTGCTGTTTTTGTTTTTATGGTAAAATGCAAGGTATCACCTAGCAGATAGTACGACTGCGAGAGTTGAATTTCCATAGGTGTAGGTCGCTTCCATGAGATTTTAAAAACAAGGCTCAATATGCCATTTATGATAAAAATAATGGCAAAAAACCAGGGTGCTATTACAAAAAACATACCCAGAATCACAAGTATTAGAATCGTTTGTATACGATTGCCTTTATAGAAACTGTATACGCCTTCTTTGGGCCAGATATGTGTTTTGCCATTCACCAATAGTGTGCCTAAATGCTTATCCCAAAGGAAAAAATAAAGCAGTATAGCCAACATACAGAGATATGGATAGAATTGAAGTAAGGTACTCCATTGAAAGCCACTTTGGAGCATCATTCGGATGGTAAAAAACAAATGGATACCGAATGGTATTCCTATAAATAGGAGCATAAGCCAAAGACCTCGCTTAGAGGAGGCTTCTTGCTTACCTAAAGGCAAGTCATACCCAACACAACTAACTCCTTTTTTCTTATAAGACTGTTTGCCTGAAAAATCGGGCGTGGTAGAGGGGGATTGTTCTAGGTCTGTATTCATGTTTGGATCGTATTATTTTCTAGAGTTTACCACTTTCTAAGGTCGCTTCTCGAACGTCAATTTCTGATTTCCATTCATTAGATAGCTGGAATGGCACACCCGTCATTAACTCTACTAGAAAATACATCAAGTCAGCTTGTTCCTGTTTGCTCATGCTAACTATTTGTTCCTTCATTGTTTGCACACTCATAAAAAAAACTATTTTTTCAAAGATGTACTTTTCCCAAGATAGATGCCACTAGTGCATCAACCCATAAATAATTGCCAACTTTATCGGCTTCTTTTCCCGTTATTCTTCGTTATTCGTCAGTCAAATAACCAGTTATGCTCTCTCCTCATGCCTCGACTAACGAAAAAATAAGCTCCCTAAAGTTGGTAATTACTTACGGGTTGATGCACTAGAACAACGAAAACAACAAAATGATAGCAATAATTACAATCACCACAATAGCGGTATAGAACATACTACTACTTTCCTCTTGGTGGTCGCTGTAGAGTTTTTCGGCATATTCGCGCCACTCTAAGCCACGCACCGCGCCTTCCAAGCCCATTGTCCAATACTTGTGTCGGTGTGGTGCACCATGCTTTTGTAGCACAAAAAAAGGCGGATCTAAAAAGGCTAGGGTATAAAGTTCGTTGGCTTTACCGTAATTGAACATCATACGATTGGTGCCATCGGGCATTAGTTTCCAACTACCTTTACTAATGTCCCCGTTTACAATGCGGAGATATTCGCCCCCTTCATTGAAAATATGCAGAATCGTATCATGGAAATTGTCTTGGTCGCGCACCTCCAACCACGATTTCCCTACGTAGAAGTTCGTTTCAGTCAAATCCTCACTCCAAGCACGCATACTTGGCAGTAGCATATCTAAGTAGGCTGGTAGCGAATCACGCTCTGGAAATTTATCCTCTTTATCCATCGCCCGCGTTAGCGGATCGAAAATCTTAGGCAACAATTGCATAATAGGTATGAGTTCAATAAATTGTACGCGCAAAAATAAGCATTTTTTATGTCGAACGATTCCATTTCTACTGCTATCTATTGCTTTTTGGGTGCATTGGCGATTGCAATTGCTGCACAAATCACGATTCCCCTACCCTATATCCCAATTACAGGACAAAGTTTAGCCGTGTTGCTAGTAGGGCATTTCCTGAAAAGCAAATGGGCGGTGGTGGCAGTCCTATTGTATTTATTGCTAGGTATAGTAGGTATTCCAGTATTCGCAGACGCGAGTGCGGGTTTTGATAAATTGCTAGGTAATAGCGGAGGCTTTCTGTATGGCTTCCTAGCAGGGTCCTATGCTGTGGGAAAATTGAGTGAACAAGCTTGGGGCAAATCCTTTCCTTTGAGTTTGGCTGCGATGGGCATTGGTACAGTTATCATTTTAAGCATTGGTGTGGCGCATTTGAGCTATCATATTGGTTTCGGGCAGGCTATCGAGTATGGCTTGAAGCCTTTCCTAGCTGGCGCATTTGTTAAAATTGTCATTGGTGCAGTTATTATGTATTGGAGTGATAAGTGATGAGATATGAATTATGAGTTTTTGTTCCACTAGTCCTAGTTCATCACTCATCGCTCTTAGTCAACTCCTGCCACAACTGAATCACTTCCATCGCAGGCTGTACATCATGTACGCGGAGTATTTTCGCGCCTTGTTGGAGTGCAATCATATGAAGCGCGCTCGTGCCGTTTAGTGCAGCTTCAGGAGTACTATCGAGTACTTTATAAATCATAGATTTTCGGGAAAGCCCTGCCAATACGGGCAAATCTAGCATTTGAAAAACGTGCATTTTTCGGAGCAATTCATAATTATGTGCTATGCTTTTCCCAAAACCAAATCCTACATCTAAAATTACATCATGCACCTCCAAGGCGCGTAATTTTCCGACTTCCTGAATCAGAAAATCTAGTACTTCTTCCACTACATTGTCATATTGAGGCGTATTTTGCATATCGCGAGGTTTGCCTTGCATGTGCATCAGGATGTAAGGCACACGCAAAGCCGCGACGGTTGCATACATAGTCGCATCAATACGCCCTGCTGAAATGTCATTTACGATACTCGCGCCTGCTTCCACACTAGCGCGCGCAACCTCAGCACGTACCGTATCAATAGACAAAATAGCTTGTGGAAATTCCTTATGAATGGCTGTAATAGCGGGGATGACGCGCTGCAATTCCGTAGCAGCATCAATAAGCTCCGCACCAGGGCGAGAAGACATGCCACCGATGTCCAAAATACGTGCGCCTGCTTGAAGCATTTGCTCGGCTTGCTGTAAAATGCTAGTTTCGGAAGTATATTTGCCCCCATCATAGAAAGAATCGGGCGTTACATTTAGAATACCCATCACAATGGGCTGTTCGAGTGATAGCAGTTGTCCTTTACAATTAAGCGTCGTTTGCGGATGCAGCATTATTTATGTTTGGTTCTCCGATAAATCCCGTGACGAAGCCGAAGAAAAAGAAAGCACAACACTACTTTTTGGGCGTTTTTGTGCTTCCTTTTTCTTCGTCCACGGAATTTATCGGAGAACGATATGTTTTGGATGCAAACAAATCGGAAATAGCAAAGGTTTTATGCTTTAAAACGAAAGTAGAATGAAAATTGGAATACGAATTTATATCATAATAGGTTTACTAGCTTGCAGCCTGTTTAGTACTGCTCAATCTGATAAGGATGTGGCAAAAGTACAGGCTATCTTACACCAACAAGCAAAGGATTGGAGCGCGGGCGATATTGATGCATTTATGGCGAGCTATTGGCAATCGGAGCAATTACAATTTATTGGTTCGGAAGGCGTAACCTATGGCTGGCAATCTACCCTTGATGGCTACAAACGTCGCTACCCTGATAGAGCCGCGATGGGGCAACTTCGCTTTGAAGTACTGCGTGTAGATAAGCGTAGTCGCAAAGTCATCACTTTGATAGGGAAGTTTCATCTAAAGCGAGAAATAGGCGATTTGGATGGTATCTTTCTATTAGTATGGAAGAAAATAAAGGGCAAATGGCTCATCGTAGCGGATCAAACTTGTGCTTAATGAAAAAGCGTTCATTGATAAATTTTAGGCTGCTGCTGTTGCTAGTGCTTGCTTGCTTTTTTGCTTGTGAAAATGCACCTGATACCCTCTACCAAAAAGTGGATAGCACCTATTCTAAAGTTCATTTCACCAATCAATTGCAAGAAAGCGAGGACTTCAATATCATTGAATATTTATACTACTACAATGGTGGCGGTGTAGCTATTGGTGATGTCAATAATGATGGCTTGCCCGACCTCTATTTTACAGGCAATCAAGTACCGAATAAGCTGTATTTAAATAAAGGAAATCTGCAATTTGAGGACGCTACGGCAGCAGCAGGACTGGCAGGTACGGGCGATTGGAAAACAGGCGTAACGATGGCAGATGTGAATGCCGATGGCTGGTTGGATATTTATGTGTGTCAAGTAGGGACGTATAAAAATGTTTCGGGGCGCAATGAATTATTTATCAATAATCAAGATGGGGCATTTACGGAGCGCGCTGGCGATTTTGGGCTAGATTTTAAAGGATTTTCCACCCAAGCTGCCTTTTTTGATTACGATATAGATGGCGATTTGGATATGTTTCTCTTGAATCACTCCATTCACGCGCCTGAAAATTATAGCGATATTAGCATTCGTGCAGTACGCGATTCTTTGACGGGAGACCGCCTCTATCGCAATGATGCGGGACGCTTCATAGAGGTGACAGAATCGGCAGGCATCATCAGTAGTAAAATTGGGTATGGCTTAGGTATCGCGCTAGGTGATGTGGATAATAATGGCTGCCCCGATATGTATATCGCTAATGATTTCCATGAAAATGATTACCTCTACTACAACAATTGTGATGGCACATTCACGGAACGCCTGGCGGAATCTATTGGACATACCAGTACTTTTTCGATGGGCTGCGATATTGCGGATTTTAATAATGATGGCTTACAAGACATTTTTTCCCTCGATATGAAACCCGAAGACGAACGCATCCTAAAAAGCTCCGTTGGCGCAGATCCGTATAATATTTATCAATTCAAATTGGGCTATGGCTATCACTACCAATATCCGCGCAATGCTTTGCAGTTGAATCAGGGACAGCTCTTTGGGGAGGCGCATCAATTTAGTGAAATCGCGCAACTAGCAGGCGTGGAAGCAACTGATTGGTCGTGGTCGGGCTTGTTGCACGATATGGATAATGATGGCTGGAAAGACCTCTACATTAGCAATGGTATTTTGCGCCGTCCGAATGATTTGGACTATCTAAAATTCACCTCCAATCAGCAACTTCAAAACAATGCTAGTAATCTGGAACTAGCACAGCAAATGCCGCCAAGTACGGTAGCAAATTATGCTTTTCGGAATCGGCAAGATTTGACTTTTGAAAATACTTCCCAAGCTTGGGGCTTGGATGAGGTGCTGTGTTCCAATGGTGCGGCTTATGCGGATTTGGATTTGGATGGCGACTTGGATTTAGTAGTTAATAATCTCAATGCAGAGGCTTCTATTTTTGAAAATACGAGTACAAAACATCATTTTTTGCAAGTGCAGTTGGAAGGCGATACTCAAAATCCTTTTGGGATTGGGGCAAAGGTGGAGATACATCAAAAAACAACTTCACAGACTCGAGAAAATTTTCCAACTCGGGGTTTTCAGTCGGTTGTTGAGCCTGTGTTGCATTTTGGTTTAGGGGAAAATATCCAGATAGATTCGCTTGTGATAACTTGGCAAAATGGGATGCAGCAAGTATTGAAAAATATGGTGGGAGATAGGCGTATTCGCTTAAACCAAACAAATGCGACACACCAAAAATCTAAAGATAAAAGCCAAAGGTCTTTGAGCTTCTCGACTGTTGAAATTCCTTTTGAAAATCAAGAAAATAACTATAATGACTTCGATTATAACAAGCTTTTGCTACAAAAAATCACCGCTTTTAGACCCAAAATTGCACTTGGGCAAACAAATGTAGATGCCCGCCCAGATATGTATGTAACAGGTGCAAGTGGCGAGGCAGGACAATTTTTTCTACAAGGAAAATTAGACTTAGAACCTCAAGCTATAGAAGTTTTTGAACAGCATCGTGCTTATACAGATACCGATGCGACTTTTTTTGATGCCGACGGCGACGGCGACGAAGACCTCTATGTAGTGAGTGGTGGACTAAGGGTTACGAATCCTTCTTTACTGCAAGATCGCTTGTATCTGAATGATGGAAACGGCAATTTTTCACATAAAGCAATTCTAGAGTTTCAAGTAAATGGAAATTGCGTCGCTGCCATTGATAAGGACAAGGATGGAGACTTGGATGTATTCGTTGGAAGCCAAGCGAGTAGTCTAAGTACCTATGGCTTCACGCCCGATAATTATTGGCTTATCAATGATGGCAAGGCGAATTTTGAACTAGAAAAAATTAAAAATATAGGCATGGTCACGGATGCCGTCGCGCTGGATGGACAGTTAATTGTGGTAGGTAATTGGATGCCGATAACCATCATTGAAGATGATAAGATCACGATTCTCCCAAACACAGGCGGCTGGTGGAACTGCGTGGAGACAGGAGATATAGATGGAGATGGCGACCAAGATTTGCTAGTCGGAAATCGGGGAATCAATTCGGATTTGCGGGCTAGTGCGGAAGAACCTGCTCGACTTTATATAAATGATTTTGATGAAAATGGTACGCCCGAAGCTATTGTCAGTTATTACAAGCAGGGCAAAGAATACAGCTTCGCCAGCAAAGATGAACTGGTTGCACAAATGCTTGCTCTACGCAAACGTTTCCCAGATTACGCGCCCTTTGCAAATGCCACTTTAAAAGATATTTTTGAAGAAAAAGACCTCAAACGCGCACAAAAAAAAGAAGTCCAAACCTTCGCTTCGATCTATCTCGAAAATACAGGCAATGGCTTTGAGGTACATGAATTGCCTCTAGAAGCACAATTCGCGCCCATTTATGACTTTGCCGTTTTTGATGCCGATAGTGATGACCATTTAGAAGTACTTGCTGTGGGCAATTTTTATAAAAATCAGCCCAATATAGGGCGTTTTGATGCCTCTTATGGCTGCTTCTTGAAACATGATGGAGCGGGTGAATTTCGAGCGATTCCGCCTTATCGAAGTGGGTTTTATTTAAAAGGTGAGCTGCGTATTTTGGAGTGGATGGATGGTATTGGTTTGCTTTGGAAATAAATAAAAAGGCTCTTTGACAATTTTTGCCAAAAACGCACAGGTGGACGGTCGACTTCAGTTCGACTGTCCACTATGTACTGGTCGAATGGACAGGCAAGCTTGAAGTCGCCCATCCATCTGGCAAAAATTGTCAAAGAGCCAATAAAAAGAAGAGATATGCCATATTTTGAAAATATGACATACCTCTAAAATTTGGCATTATGGTGAAAAGTGTGGATCATTCTTTTTTCTCCCAATGGAACGCGTTCCATTGGAATGAATACGCACAAAACAGAAGATTTACTCTGAATTGATTGAATCAAGTTGAGCGTACCCACACTTTTCACCGTAGTACCTAAAATTTTATCGCATCAATACGATTTGTTGTATTTTCGTGCTAGTAGCGGTTTGTAACTTCAAGAAGTACACCCCTGCTGCTTGCTGTGATAAATCGAATTGATGTTGTAAGAATTGTGTCTCATCCACGCGATAGGTAGCAATGCGTTGTCCCATTGCATTCACCAATTCTAGCTGTGCTGTCGTCACTTCCGAGAAGCTCGCTTGCGTCACCAATTGTCCATCCGTCGGATTCGGGAAAGCAGTTAGAGTGTTGATGTTGCTCAACTGTACGCTTGTGCCATCCGAGATGTTTGCCGACTGACATTTTGCTACTAAGCGATAAGTACTATTCTCTATTGCCGTCGCGCCGTCCACTACGATATAGTAGGTACCTGCTGCTGGAGCGTCCATAACGATACGCTCATCCAAGAACGCAGAGTTGTGTCTACTTTCTGCTACGCAAGTCGCACCTGGCATACAGCCATCCAATACGAAGATATCCAAATCCTTACTCATGCGTGTAAGCTCTATCGTAAGTTTGGCGGTATTCGTTGGTACATTTATGCTGTGTACCACATCATTCCCCTCGAAGTTGTATGCTTGGTTGTAGCAACCGTAATCTGTTCTAGTGAAACTGCTTGTACCACCTATTGTTGTGCCATTTATTGGCTCGTTGCATGTTAGGCTTATTACATCGCCACAATCACTATCATCGTTCTCATCACAGTCGCTTGGCGCGACTAGCGTAGTGCTTGCAGTAGCGGTGCAGCCATTTGCATCCGTTGCCATTACGGTATAGTCGCCTGCTGGTAAGTCTTTTACCGAATAAAAACGACCAAATTGCATTTGTGTGCCTGAAGCTGCGCCCATCCATTCAATCATAAATTCAGCAGTACCACCATCTATAAAGATGTCGAACTTACCGTCGTTATCATCGCAACTTGGATTTACAGCATTTCTTAGGTCAATGCTAAAGCCATCGCATGGGTCTTCTTCTTCGCAATTGCTAGGTGCAACGAGTGTAGTACTTGCTGTAGCGGTGCAGCCATTGGCATCCGTTACTATTACCGTATAGTTGCCTACTGGTAAATTCTTAACTGAATAGAAACGTCCGCCTTGCATTTGTGTGCCAGAAGCCGCACCCATCCATTCAATCATAAATGCAGACGTGCCACCATCTATGAAGATGTCGAATTTACCATAATCATCATCGCAGCTTAGATTTATTGCATTTCTTAGGTCAATGCTAAAGCCTTCACATACATCTTCTTCTTCGCAATCGCTTGGTGCGACTAGTGTAGTACTTGCTGTAGCGGTGCATCCATTGGCATCCGTTACCATTACCGTATAGTTGCCTGCTGGTAGATTTTTCGCAGAATAGAAACGACCGCCTTGCATTTGTGTACCAGAAGCTGCGCCCATCCATTCAATCATAAATTCAGAAGTGCCGCCCTCAATGAAAATATCGAATTTTCCATCGTTGTCATCGCAGCTTGGGTTGATAGCATTTCTTAAGTCAATACTAAAGCCTTCGCACACTTCTTCTTCATCGTCATCATCATCGCAACCCGTTGGAGCAGTAAGTGTAATCATTGCCATTTGGTTGCAATCATTTGCATCTGTTACGGTAACGCTATAATCGCCTGCTGGTAGATTTTTCACGGAGAACCAACGTCCACTAATAGTTTGCATACCTGAAACTGGTCCGCTCCAAGCAATATTAAAGTCCGCCGTACCTTGTTGAATGGTTACGTCGAATTTTCCATCATTATCGTTGCATGTTGGATTGACTGGATTTCTTAAATCAATGCTAAAGCCTTCACAAACGTCTTCCTCTTCGTCGTCATCGCAATCGCTTGGTGCAGTAAG
>JAHDCQ010000157.1 GCA_020629845.1 Saprospiraceae bacterium
CTTACCAATCCTTCCTAGAGTGCGGCTTGGATCGGTTTAAAACTGCCAAGCGTACAGGGATGAAGACTAAGTAAAAGCATGAATTCAATAATAAATTGACGATTATAAAGCCTGTTTGAAGATTTTCAGACAGGCTTTGTTGGTTTTATACCAGTCCATGTTCAAAAGTTGTATTAAGCTGGATAGTGATTTTTTTTCTTAGACAAGGCTTGTCTGCTACAAGCAGGCATTTTTCTTAAACATCCTTTTGGCTGGCTATTAAAAATAACGAAGTCTAAGGAAAAAAGCACTCCAGAATAATGCAACTTTTGGATATGGATTGGTATTATGCTTAAATTCGCGCTCAAAATTTAGTAGAACACTAAAATAGAACATCTAAAGAAAGCGTTTTTAAGCTACTATTAGGCTGAAAATTAGATTTTTAGCTTAAATTGCGGTCTTTCTCCCGTACTTTATCCATTATTGATTTCGCCACTTTTAGAGATACATTTTACATTTATAAATATGTAATTTTGAGATTAATTTAGAATTTACAAACATTTATACAAAGAGTCTATCCAAAAGACAGGATTGAGTGCAAAAAAGTAGACTCAATAATAAGTGGCAACAATACTCTAGTAAAATGAAAATAGCATTTAAGCTTCTTGCTACCAGCTTGCTAATATTCGCATTCAGCGCGACTGTATTTGCACAAAGCAAAGCCAATAAACAATACGAACTTAAAGCATTCCATTTAGCGATAAAATCCTACATCCGATACATCAATCAGAATCCATCGGATGGAGCAGCTATGGCAAATTTGGCAGATTGCTATCGTAATCTGAACCAAATGCAAGAGGCCATGGAATGGTACGAGCGCGCGTGGTCTACACCGAATGATATTGATGTGGTGCATCACCTGCATTATGGCAAAGTATTGATGGCAAATAGCAGCTACGATCGCGCCATGGATCAGTTCCGTCGCTATGCTCAGATAGATGAAGAAATCGGGCGGCATTTTATTGATAAAGCCAACTTCGCAAAGGCACAGCGCGCCAATCGTTCACCTTATCAGGTACAAAATGTAGGAAGTATCAATACCTCTTCAGCAGAGTTTGGTCCGAGTTTTTATCAGGATAATCAGATGATATTTTCTTCTGGTCGTACAGATGGATTAAGCGCGAGCGATCTACGCGGAAGTGGCGCACAAAACTGGGTGTTTCTAGCTGAAGAAAAACCTTCGGGCTTGTTGGAACCTGTTTCTATGGTCAATTTAGATCGCAAGCAAAAGTATAGCGAAGGTCCAGTCTCCTATTCTGCTGACGGAAGCTTGGCAGCTATCACCCGCAATAACTTTGTGGACGGCAAACGCCATACTTCCGCAAGCGGCATGAAGCTCGACCTCTTCTTTGCACAAGTAAGTCCTGATGGTGGTTGGTCTACGGTGCAGCCTTTTCCTTATAATGATCCAGAATATTCTACAGGTTTCGCACATCTAGCAGCCGATGGCAATACACTCTATTTTGCCTCCGACCGACCTGATGCGAATCAGATAGGCGGTTTTGATATTTATGTCTCTTTCCGAACAGGCGATACTTGGTCTACACCAGAAAATCTTGGGCCAATTATCAATACGCCTGGCGATGAAATTACACCTTATTTTGATGGACGAAATTTATACTTTTCTTCCGATTGGCATCCAGGTCTAGGTGGCTACGATGTATTCCGTTCAGAAAAAGCAAGTGGACAGTGGTCGCGTAGTATGCATTTAGGTTCAGGCGTAAATTCAGCGCGCGATGACTATGGTTTTATTTATGATGGCATTCAAAATAAAGGCTATTTCGTCTCGAATAGGGAGCAAGGCATTGGGGTAGAAGATATTTATAGTGTTACACAAGCGTTTGAGGAAATCACGCTACGCGTTGTGAATGCATCGGACAAATCGCCTGTTGCAGATGCGACCGTAGATTTTGTAGACTGCGGTTTATCTAGCTACACTACCGACGCGGAGGGTGTATATAGCTTCCCGCTTCAAGATGGCATGAACTGTCGCGTATTGATAAAGAAAAATGGCTATCTCAGTAGTGCCATTCAGCTTTCGGATACAGAACTGCGCGAACAACGCAATTTCGAAGTAGATTTAAGACGCGAAGGGGAAGACTATACAGGCAGCGTAATAGATGGTATATCACGCTTGCCAATTAGTAGTGTTTACATCCGAGCGACCAATCAAGTGACGGGACAATATGTAGAAACCGTTGCCGATGAAGATGGCGAATATACTTTAGCCTTGAGTCCGAACGCCATGTATATCATTCGCTACTCTAAAGCTGGCTATATGGATATGAACCGCACACTACCCACAGGTAATGGCGCGGATAGAACCATTTTAGAAGTGTTCCCAATGCAGCGTGTAGATGGTACGCAGCCTGTAGCAGGAGAGGAAGATTTGTCGGATCGTGTGGCGAGAGGTCCTCAAGTACCTACTACGCCTAGCACAACAGGGACTACAACTACCACAAACCCTGATTATCGAACAAATAATGGCGGCAATGTAGTAAGCAGACCTAATACAACAACTGGAACTACGAATACAACTACCACCACCACTGGAACGCCACAAACAGGTACGCGTGTGATAAACTCCACTAGCACAAGTGCCAACTATGGCGAAACAGTATATGCGGTACAAATCGCAGCCGATAGAGTTATTAATAAGAAAGAATTTGACCATCTCAGTAATGAGTTTGGTAATGTCTACTACGTGCAGTCATTCGATTTGACAAAGGTACGTGTTGGGCCATATTGGGATAAATATGAAGCGGCACGTATTCAACGGAAGCTTTTATATAGAGGCTTCAAAGGAGCATTCATTGTGACAGAAGATGGCAAAACCATAGGGAATGTAGTCACCACTAGCCCTGATGCCATTGCAGAAAGTGGTAGTACTTATGCTCCTCCCACTACGACTGCGCCTAGTACATCATCCAGCAGTAGTGGCGGAAATTATGGCACGATTAGAGGTGGCTATAAGATTCGTTTAGGAAGTTATGTTCGTCCGCGTCAATCATTCAGAGGTGATAAAGTGAGCCAATATGGTACTATCGAACAGCGCAAAAAAGATAAGTGGACGATTATGCTATTGGGCGGTTTCCAGTCAGCAGCAGATGCGCGGGCGATACTTGGTCGGGTGCGAGCAGCAGGCTTTAAAGATGCCTTCGTCGTCATCGAAGAGCCGAATGGCGCGTTAACAAAAGTGAAATAGTATTATGATACTGTTAAACCCCAACTTCAATTCCTAGAATTGCGTTATTTTGTATGCAATTAGATGCCAAATGCTCTACATAGCGTTTGGCATCTTCTTTGTAAGTACTCAATGAGTGAATGGAAGAATAGTGAATGAGTGAATAATTCTAAACTTCATTCGCTCATTAAATATTCACTCATTGAGTATTTACTCTTCTTTTAATTATAAAATTTAGAATGAAAAATCTATTCACCTTACTACTGGTAGTGGCTTGTAGTATAGCGGTACATGCACAACAGAAAGCAGTACCTAGCGTATCCTTAAAAACATTGGACGGCAAAACCGTGAACTTGCAGGATTTCAAGAAGGATGGTAAAGTGACCGTCATAAGCGTATGGGCAACTTGGTGTAAGCCGTGCCACAAAGAATTGGATGCTATTGCAGAAATTTATCCTGATTGGCAGGAAGAACTGGACGTAGAGGTAGTAGCTGTGACAATTGACTCGCAACGTGCCTTAGCAAAAGTACCTTCTCTCGTAGAGACGCATGCTTGGGAATATACTATACTAAGCGATACAAAGCAGGCATTGCGCGAAGCATTGAATTTCCAGACGATTCCACAAACTTTTGTGATTGACACGAAAGGACAAATCGCGTATACGCATAGCGGCTATGTGCCAGGGTATGAGTATGATTTAGAAGATGAGATTAAGAAGCTTTTGGCTAAGAAATAGAACAAAATACAAGGGTGTACAGTCGACTTCGGCTCGACTGTACACTACTGAAAATGGACAGGCGAACTTGGAGTCGCCCGTCCATCTTGCAAAAATTGATACAGCTATTACTCCTTCATCTTCTTCCGCTTACCATCCACAGGGAATGAACCAAACGTACCTGCTGCTACTGTCCCCTCCAATTCTTTCTCCGTGAAATCAAGATTCATTTTCAACTTGATGTCCATGCCTTGAGCACTCGTATTGAAGGAGAATTTCAAATTATTATCCTTGCTTTCTACACCTTTTATTACAGTAGGTTCTGAACCATCGCTTTTGATAGTGATGTCGTATAATTCACCATTCTTAGCAATATCCATATCACCGCCATAAGACATGCCTGGCACATCTATCGTATATTCCCAATCGCCTGAAAGATCATGCACTTTCATGGCACCACCTTGCTTTTTCTTCTTCTTTTCGCGTTTTTCTTCTTGCTTTTCCTCTTCGCTAGGCTTACGCGGTAGCTGCTCGTCACGCTGCGAAGTATTCCAAACAAAAGAAGCGATAATGGTAGACGCTTGCATCAAATCATCTGCTTCCAAGTGATCCCAATTGTCCATGTTCGAGTGGTGCGTACGCGAGAAATAGGCCATCGGATCCTGGATGAATTGGAAGCCTGGTATACCTACCGCATCGAAAGGCAAGTGGTCGGTGCCGCCTGTATTATTGAGTGTGATAGTACGTGCCTCTAAATCTTCAAATGGTTCCAACCACTCTCTGAAAATCGGGCCAACTGCTGCATTACCTTGTAAGTAAACGCCTCTTATTTTCCCAGTACCATTATCCAAATTGTAGTAAGCCGATACTTTTTCATTCGCAGGCTTTAGAGATTGTGGCGTAAAACTAGACTCCCCAAAGTCAGCATAAAACTCATCCACATAAGCCCGCGAGCCATAAAGTCCTTGTTCTTCGCCTGTCCAGAGTGCAAGACGCAAGGTACGACGCGGCTGTACGCCCGATTCTTTAATCGTTTCTAGCAAAATACGCGCCACTTCCATCATTACAGAAGAACCTGCGCCATTATCCGTCGCGCCTGTGCCGGTATGCCACGAATCGAAATGCGCGCCAAAAATCACGACTTCATCCTTCAAGTCGGTGCCTGGTATTTCCGCAATAATATTATGCTCCATCCCATCGGGATTAGTGTATTGGGCTTTCATATCAATGTTCAACTTTACGGCAATTCCCTTATCTATTAGGCGTAGGATTCGGTTGTAATGCTCTACCGATAGTGTCGCTTGTGGCACTACTTGCTTATCATTATCCCTTGCACGACCATTGCCGCCTGTACGTGCGCCCGATACGAATACCGTACCTAAATCACCTTTATAGCTGCGATCGAGTACTGCGAGGGGCTTTTCTTTTTCTAATAATTTCCAAATGGCTTTATTGAGATTGAAGCCACCGCCTATACGATTTCTTCTACGTGGGCGCGGAGTAGGTTTGCCTGCTGTTGCCATCTGGAATAAGCCTTCAGCATCGTGACGTTTTGCATGAGCTTCAAAAGGTTCTTTTACATTTCGGATGGTATCCATTAGTACAAATTTGCCGCTTAATTTGCCTTTGTATTTATCTATATCCATGCTATCGCGAATATCAAGATAAACCACCTCTCCCGCACCTTTCACGGAAGGTGACCAAGCTTTAGGATAAGCAATTACTTGCCAATAACTCGGACTTTCGGCATGCATTTCAAAATGGTCGAGTTGCCAACCTCTACCAAAAGGTCCCCACTCATCCAAATGTACATTGGACATCCCCCATTCTTCGAGTTGTCCTTTTGCCCAATCGGTCGCTTTATCCAGCATCGGCGAGCCTGTCAAGCGCGGACCATAAACATCCGTTATCCAGCTTGCCGTTTCCATTACTTGGCTTTCTTCCAAGCCGTGTTTTTTGATGATGTCGGTTATATCATCGTCTTGCGCCCATAGTTGCCCGAAGCAAAGCACAAGTGCCATCAGTAAGCATAGTTGTTTCTTCATTACGTTGTACAGTTGTAAAATTTATATATACTGAATTAGGGTAAGCCTTGTACCGTTTGAAGGGCATTTTTGTCCCCATTTTTCACTTTAAAACTGGTCAAATATCCAGATATACTCCCATTTTTAAAGCAAAAACTGAGAACAAAACTCCCTCATTCAAAAAGTCCAATTCTTACCCCAATTCAGTATATTTCAGAAAAACATCTCTGCGAAGTTAGCATTTGTTTACCAAATGCTAGTGCATCAAAAATTTGGGCATATCATAAAATGCGCGTACTTTCGCGCTCATTCCATTGGACTTTGTGGCTTTATCCTTTTACATACAGAATAGTAGTGAGAATAGCTAACTACTATTTGCTATTCTCCTGTGCTAGTTCTTCAACCATTAAAACAGTTTTTTAACAAAAATAAATGCCTACATAGACGAAAGTGAGCGCATGAAAAGCTGTTTTTAAGATTACAAAACTATGAATTTCGAAATTCAAAAAAGTCTAAAAAAATTACCTGCGGCCCTTATCATACCTTTAGCAAAGGAAGATGTAAAAAGCCCACAATTAAAAGCTATAGCAACATTAGCTAATATATCGGTAAAGCAACTAAAGCAAGACCTTGACCCCAAGTTTGCTTGCGTACAAATGCTTTATACACCTGAAACAAAATTATTTATATTGGGTGTAGGTGAACAACCGAATACCCACCAAGTCATACGGGCATTTCGCACCTTATCCAACAAATTTCAGCAGCAATTGCCTAGCGATATCGGCATTCATTTATTACAACATCCGCATAAGTCCGAGCATATTACTGCCATTGTAAATGGTCTCTTACTTGGCCCTTATACCACAGGAAAATATAAAACAACCGAAGACGAAACACACCCTTTAGACCATAAAAAAGCAAGCATTACCATCTATACCAAGCTCGATAAAAAAACTGCTTTAGCCGCAGCCGAAGAAGGTGCTGCTACTGCCGCTACACAAAGGAGTATTTTGGACTTGATGAATGCGCCAAGTAACAAAAAAGCTCCAGAAGTATTGGCAGATTGGGCAGTACGATCGGGCAAGGAAAATGACTTTAAAGTTACTGTTTTTGATAAGGCAAAAATCACGAAACTCGGTTTGGATGCACTTCTAGCCGTAAATCGTGGTAGTGAAACCCCGCCACGCTTTATCATTATGGAGTATAAGGGCAAAAAAGCCAAGCAAACGATAGGGCTACTCGGCAAAGGAGTCACTTTCGATACAGGTGGCGTTTCGCTAAAACCTTCTACTAATATGCACCTGATGAAGAGTGATATGGGCGGTGCAGGAGCGGTGCTTGGCACGATGGAATTGGCAGCAAAACTACAGTTGCCGGTACATCTCATAGGCATTGTACCAACGACAGATAATAGCATCGGTACGATGGCGATAAAGCCGAGCGATGTTATTAATTCTTATAGTGGAAAAACTATAGAAATCATTGATACCGATGCCGAAGGTCGTTTGATTTTGGCGGATGCTCTAGCCTATATGGTAAAGCACTTTAAGCCCGATGTGATGATTGATTTAGCAACACTAACGGGAAGTGCGGTACGTACCTTTGGCTATCATGCGGGGGCATTATTTTCAGACAATGATGACTTGATAAAAAAACTCTATGCTGCTGCCGAGGCTACGGGCGAAAAAATCTGGCAGTTACCGCTTTGGGAAGAATATGAAGAAGATTTAAAATCGGATGTAGCTGATGTGCGTAACTTTAGTGGGCGACCATTAGCGGGTGCAATAGGCGCGGCTAAGTTTTTGCAGTTCTTCACCAATGAACATCCTGCTTGGGCGCATTTGGACATTGCAGGCGTTGCCTTTACAGAAATGAAATTCTCCAACCAAAAAAGCGCGACTGCCTTTGGTATTCGCTTATTGACGCAATATCTGAAGAACCTGTCAAGGTAGAATATAGAAGTCCTCAATGAGTGAATGAAAGAATAATGAATTAGTGAATACTTAATAGATTCCATTCGCTCATTCAGTCATTAAATATTCAGTCATTGAGGACTCCTACATTGCCTCACAACTTCCCTCCTAGAAAATTCGTTTCCATTAGACATTCAAACAAAAACGATTATGAAAAAATATCTTTTTTCTATCGCAGTCTTGTTGCTTTTATTCAGTATGAGCAGCAGCGCGCAAAATATGACAGCAAAGGAAATCATCAAAGCCGCAGAATCGAAACAGTTGGGCAATTCCAATCAGGCAGAAATCAAAATGACGATTATTCGCCCAAGCTGGCAGCGTGAAATGACCATGAAAAGCTGGAGCAAAGGCACAGAATATAGCTTAATGGTATTGACCGCCCCTGCTCGTGATAAAGGTACGGGCTTTCTCAAACGCGATGATGAACTTTGGAATTGGCAACCGCGCATTGATAGAGTCGTGAAAATGCCACCTTCTATGATGATGCAATCTTGGATGGGTTCGGACTTCACGAACGATGATTTGGTACGCCAATCGTCCATAGCAGAGGACTATACCCACAAACTACTCCCCGAAGAAACGGTCGAAGGCTACGATTGCTATGTAATCGCCCTCACGCCTAAGCCTGATGCTCCTGTAGTGTGGGGACGTGTGAAAATATGGGTGAGTAAAAAAGAATACTTACAGCTCAAAACCGAGTTCTACGATGAGGATGATTATTTGGTAAATACCATGCTCGGTAAGGATGTAAAAACCTTCGATGGGAAGACCTTGCCTTCACGCCTAGAGGTAATTCCTGCCGAAGAGGAAGGAAATAAGACCATAATTGAGTATCTTTCCCTCTCATTCGATGAGAAAATAAGCGATAGCTTCTTTTCTGTCCAGAGTTTAAAACGAGTTAGATAATTGGCAATGTAGAATATCGAACCGAAAAATGTAGAATGTAGAAGTGAAAATTTATCTTCGATAAATTCGCTTTCCCTTTTACATTCTACATTGCTAATTCTACGGTTCTACATTGAAACAACCGCCACCCACATGCTGCTCAAATTAGCTTGGCGCAATATTTGGCGCAATAAACGTCGTACCTTTATCACGGCGGCATCCATTTTATTTGCAGTCTTTTTTGCTTCTTTTGTACGTTCCATACAAAAAGGGGCTTGGGACAATATGATTGATAATGTAGTCAATTTCTACTTTGGCTACGCACAAGTGCATCAAGATGGCTATTGGGCAGAGCAATCTTTGGATAAGGCGTTCGTATTGAAGCCTGATATGCGCGATTTGCCGAAGGAAGTGAGTAGCTTGGAGGAAGTCGTGCCGCGTATTGAGTCTTTCGCCTTAGCTTCGCATGAAGAGCAAACGCATGGCGTACTCGTGGTCGGCATAGAACCTATTAAGGAAGATGCTATGACCAAACTAAGTACGCGCTTGGTAGAAGGGCAATACATCAAAAATGATGACCAAGCCGTCCTTATTGGCACAGGCGTAGCGGAAAAACTCGGCATGCAGCTCGGCGATACGCTTGTATTGATTAGCCAAGGCTATCATGGTGTAAATGCGGCAGGCAAATATCCTGTGAAGGGTTTGGTAAAATTTGGTTCGCCTGATTTGAATAAGCAACTCGTTTATCTCCCACTTCCCGAAGCGCAATATTTTTATGGTGCGGAAGAATTAGTCACATCTCTGGCTCTAAAAATCAAAGACAAAAAAGCCGTAGAGAATACCGTAAAAGCCGTGAAAGCCAGTCTCCCCGCCGAAGAATACGAAGTACTTGATTGGCAAGAAATGATACCCGAACTCCTAGAAGCCCGTGAGCTTGATACGGCGGGCAATATGATTATCCTATTCATTCTCTACATTCTTATCGCCTTTGGTATTTTCGGGACGGTGCTGATGATGGTAAAAGAGCGTGAATATGAATTTGGGGTACTAACGGCTATCGGGATGAAGCGTGGTAAATTGGCAGGTATCATCTGGCTAGAGACCCTCATCATTGGTGTGCTAGGTACGGTGCTGGGCATTCTCTTTAGCGCACCGATTATCTATTATTTCCATAAAAACCCCATTGATATGTCGGGCATGGGCGAAGAGTATAGCGCGACTTATGAGAAGTTCGGCATGGAGCCTATTCTACCTGCTGCCTTTGAGTGGCCAATATTTACAGAGCAAGCCATTATTGTATTTTTCATTGTGACTTTGATGGCACTTTATCCGCTTTGGAAAATATGGAAATTGCAGCCTGTGGAAGCAATGCGGGCATAGGTTATTATGCAGACTATACCTGTATTTCAAGGGAACATGTTCCCTTGGGACTATTCTGATAAAATAAACTCATAATCTTAACTTTGTATTCATCCATGCTACACATTCCACCTCATCTATAATTGACCAAGAATGTGGGTGGCGTTCGCCATTTCTGCGGTAGCCTGTTTGAAAGGTCTGTATAAATTCTGCTTGCTCATTTCCCATGAGTAGTAACCGATTAATGAGTTCAGCCGTCGCAATATAGTTATCATATTTCGCGCTTTGATTGCGGTGCTTCAGTCGCCATGCGATGTCTATATCGTGGTAAGCTCTTACCGCCACATCTTTCAGGAAACGTTCATTTGTACCATATTTTTCATCTATAGAAAATGGACTCAATTCCATAAATCGTGCGGGCTCTTCACTTGGCGTTGCACCATAATATTCTTGATAAAAGCGCGTCATCCATTTGGCTTCATTCGCAGATATTTCGGAATACTGATTCTTAAGATTTTCTTCTTGCAACTTCCAAGAATGGAATAAATCAACAGGCGCATCTGCCATAAATACGGCTTTGGGTTGTATGGGATAACGGTCTGGATATTGATGGCACAATTCCGTATAGCGCAAGGCAATCACGCCGCCTGCCGAAAAACCGCCTAGTACAAATTGCGTTTTCTCCAGCTCATTTTGTTCCACTACATGATGGAGTACGGCATTTAGTTTTTGTTGTAAAAAACTGTCTGCTGTCAAACGCATACGCCCTGCAAAACCAATGGTAAGGATATTTTTTTCAGGCGCAAGTTTATGAAAATCGGTATCTAAAAAAACGTCTTCTGCTGTTTGTCCAAAGCCTGGCAATAAGACTAAAACGCCCTCAATATCGCCTTTCGGTTGTACTGCATAATAGGTTCCATAGTCTGTATCTAAACTATCTAATACAACTTTTTCTATTACTGACTCTTCAGTTGCTGGCGAGCTAGACGTACATCCAGCAATGACGAATAAAAGGAAAAGAAGGATGCTATTTTTCATATCGACTTTTTACGTTTTTCAAGAACTGCACTGCTGCTATTGTACCAATTGCCATAGCAATAGTAAGGACATTAAACACGATATCCTCTACACTAAAAACGCGATGTGGAAGTAATATTTGCAGGCACTCATCGAATAGGCTGATAAGAAATGTTATTCCAACAGCAAGTCCATTTACATGATGCACTGGTCTAGTCGATTTGGCGCGTTCCGTCAATAATTGATGAATGGATAGACTTAAAGCACTATACTCTATCAGGTGGCTACGCTCTGCTAAACCCAAGCGTAAAAAAAGCATTAAATAAACTGCCGCTATACTCCATATCATAATCCATTCTAATCTAGAAGGCTGAGTAATGAAGGCATATGCCATAATCGCACTCCCAATCATCAGCATCCCTAATAAAAAGAAGACAGCTTGCACGTTTTGATTTTTTAATAGCTCGATAAAGGGTTGTCCTAATAGCAAGGTGGAGAAAATAGCCGCTACTATGCCGCCTGTGTATAGCCACAATCGTCGCTCGCGTGGGGAGGTGAAGAAGAATGAGGAAGTGGACTTCATGCTGATAACTCTACTTTCATTTTTGACACAAAGTTAGCCAATCCTCAGAAATTTGATTAGTATTCCATTTTTAGTACAAAGGTGGTGGTTTGGCTGAAAAGGGAATACTAAGCCATCATCTCCCCCTACCAAAACACCTACTTCCTCCACTTTTCCACGGCACTTGTCCGAAAATTCGTGCATTTATGTCGGAGAAGTTGTATTATTATAGCTCATTTCAAAACGAAATAAAAATAGTTAAGTCTATGATTAGCTTAATATTTGACATTGCCCTCATTTCGGCAGGTATTCTATTGGCACAAGTATCGCTTATGAAGTACGATGCCATTGATGAAACAGTAGATAAACTCGCAGGTATTCTATCTGGTTTCCAGGGCATCATTGGTGGTCTTACTCTAGTGTTGGGCGTATTGCGCGTACTCGGTGGTGGTTGCACCCTGATGAGTATAGCAGGCGTATTAGCAGGTTTGGTCTTGCTAGGCGTATCGCTAAAGTCCGTACCAGCGATTGGGGAATTTTTAAATAATGCATCTACGGCTTTGAAAGCGTTCTCTATTCCGATTGGA
>JAHDCQ010000158.1:0-3143 GCA_020629845.1 Saprospiraceae bacterium
GGTGTGACACACCTCACGGCAGCTAATGATATTGATTGCATCGAAAAATTAAAGCAACTCCTTAGTTATATCCCACAAAATTGTGAAGAAAAGCCTGCGAAATTCCCCTACGCCCTCGGTGAGGAAATGCGCGAAGAATTGAGTAAGATCGTGCCTGAAAATGCGAACCAACCCTACGACATGCGCGATGTCGTGAAAGGCATTGTAGATGAAGACTCTTTCTTTGAAATCCATGAATATTATGCGGACAATATCATTGTGGGCTTTGCACGATTGGCAGGGCGTAGCATTGGCATCGTCGGCAATCAGCCGATGAGCTTGGCAGGAGTACTCGATGTGGAAAGCTCGAAGAAAGGGGCGCGTTTTGTGCGTTTCTGCGATTGCTTCAATATTCCATTGCTGGTACTCGAAGATGTACCAGGCTTCCTTCCTGGCACCGATCAAGAGTGGAATGGCATCATCACCAATGGCGCGAAATTGCTGTATGCCTTTAGCGAAGCGACCGTACCGCGTGTCACGCTTATCACGCGCAAGGCTTACGGGGGGGCGTACGATGTGATGAACTCGAAACACATCGGTGCAGACATGAATTATGCTTGGCCAACAGCCGAAATTGCCGTAATGGGTGCGAAAGGCGCGTCGGAAATTATTTTCCGTCGGGAGATAGCAGCAGCGGAGGATCCTGCGGCAGTACTAGCAAAACGAGAACAAGAGTACAAAGATAAATTCGCAGACCCTTATCGGGCAGCGCGACGCGGTTTTATAGATGAGGTGATCGAGCCGCAATATTCGCGCCGAAAACTGATTCGAGCCTTTGCTATGTTGGAAAATAAAAAGGATGAATTGCCAAAGAAAAAGCATGGCAATTTACCGTTGTAAAAGACGTGATATGGAACGATATGAGATGTGAGACAAGATAGCATCTCATATCTCACATCTTAAAATCTCATATCTAAAAGAATGAGTCAGAGAAATAAATTGAAGAAGTTCGCGGAAGTACTTGCGTTCCCGAATGTGTATGAAAATTTCAATCCGAAAGCTCCAAAACTACTCGGAAAGGATGGCGAAGAAGTTCAACGCAAAGGGGAATGGAGTCAGAACCATTTTCAGAATACCAATCCTATCACGCTAGAGTTGGCTTGTGGTAAGGGACATTATACGCTTGGTCTGGCTAGAATGTACCCTGAGCGCAATTTCATCGGTGTAGACATCAAAGGTGCGCGTATTTGGCGCGGCGCGAAGGATGCTTTGGCAGATAATATTAGCAATGCTGCTTTTCTAAGAACGCGTATTGAGCAAATCGCGCTATTTTTTGAAGCCAATGAAATAGATGCTATTTGGATTACCTTTCCTGATCCTTTTTTAAGTAAAGAAAATAGGCGCATGACCGCGCCCCGCTTTCTAAAATCCTATACCCAAATCATGCGCCCCAATGGTTTGCTCAACATTAAAACCGACTCGCCTGAGTTTTATGAATTTTCGCTAGAAACGCTAACTGCTTCTGAGGATTTTACCATAGAATATCAGGACGATGATATCTATAGTAAAGCCTTGCCTATGCCCGAATTGGATATTAAAACAGAATACGAAGGCAAGCACCTCGCGGATGGAAAGACGATAAAGTATATTCGTGCAAGACTAAACGATAAGTCGGTGTAAATACTCAATGAATGAATCGTGAATGAGTGAATAATTCTAAATTATATTCAGTCATTCACAATTTACTCATTGAGTACTTACAAATCGGTGGGCTAAAATTATTCCCTCTGTAAATTTTTCAGGTGAAAAGAGCAATTTGTTATACGCACGCTACACACTTTACCAAAGAACCTTATTTTTTATCGTTACTTTGTGCGTAAAGACTCAATGAGTGAATTTTAATGACTGAATGAGCGAATGGAATTCATAATTATTCGCTCATTCATCATTCTTTCATTCAATCATTGCATCTTTACCTTTGTACTACTTACTGGAACGAAATTTTAGACACGACCATGAGCTTTTACTATAAAGATGCTATCAATTTTGTAAGCAAAATGACCCCGCGCCGTGCTTGGAACGCTGCGAAAGTGGTGTCGTCCTTTTATATTACAAAATGGCGCAAGCAGCCTGTGCAATGGGGGATGCCTTTTACGATTTCCCTAGAACCGACTACGGCCTGCAATCTGCGCTGTCCAGAGTGTCCTAGCGGACTACGTGCTTTCACACGCCCAACAGGAAATTTGAAAGAAGATTTTTTTCGTACTACTATTGATGAATTGCATAAGGAACTCCTCTATCTTATTTTCTACTTTCAAGGAGAGCCTTACATCAATCCGAAGTTTTTGGATATGGTAAAATATGCCAATGATAGAGGCATCTATACCATCACTTCTACTAACGGACACTTCTTGAATGATGCGAATGCAAAGAAAACGATAGAGTCAGGTTTGGATAGAATGATTATCTCGGTGGATGGCACTACTCAAGATACCTACGAAAACTATCGCAAGGAAGGCAATCTGGAAACCGTGCTGCAAGGGGCGCGCAATGTGGTGAAGTGGAAAAAGAAACTGAAATCGGCTACTCCACATCTGATTTTTCAATTTTTGGTAGTGCGCCCTAATGAGCATCAGATTGACGAGGTCTATAAACTAGCAGATGAAATCGGGATAGATGAAGTGAAACTAAAAACCGCGCAAGTCTACGACTACGAACATGGCAATGATCTCATTCCTACTATTGAAAAATATGCGCGCTATGCCCAGCAAGCCGATGGCACGTATACCATAAAAAACGAATTGCTCAATCATTGCTGGAAATTGTGGCATTCTTGCGTCATCACTTGGGATGGCATGGTAGTTCCCTGCTGTTTCGATAAGGATGCCGAATACCGACTCGGCGATTTGAAACGAACGAGTTTTCGAGAGTTGTGGTGGGGTAAAGATTATCAGAACTTCCGAACACAGCTACTAAAAGGACGCGACCAAATTGACATTTGCACAAATTGTACGGAAGGTTGTAAAGTGTGGGCTTAATCGGCTTTTGCCTGCGCCCTAAAACAAATAAACCCGCCTGCCTTATGAATGGGTAAGCGGGTTTATTTGTATCCCTAATTTTGTTTTTGCTTGAAGAACCACCAAAGAATGAAGGTAAAAGGCAGC
>JAHDCQ010000158.1:3243-12328 GCA_020629845.1 Saprospiraceae bacterium
TCCCTAATTTTGTTTTTGCTTGAAGAACCACCAAAGAATGAAGGTAAAAGGCAGCACTAGCCACCAATAGAAATTGGTAGAATTGGGTAAATCCAAAGCAGTAGTATCGCCTATTAGTGTACAAGCGGCCCAAAAATGAGGATGTGCTTTTGCGCGGCTGGCTTGCTGAAGATAGTCTAGTTTTGCATGGCGTAAGGCAATATGCTTAGGCTGTCCTTCTTGTAGGGCTTCATAAAAAAAGCGCATCAGGACTTTAGTTTGTTCATCATCAATACTCCATAAGGAAGCAACTATGCTTTTTGCCCCTGCGCTCGTAAATGCACGGGCAAGACTCAGTAGCCCTTCCCCTTTATAGCGACTTCCCAGTTGTGTAGCACAAGCACTTAACACCACTAAGTTAGCAGCTACTTCCAAATGATAAATTTCGGATAAGTAAAGCTGCTCGTTTTCTAGCGTGTCTTTCAATTCCGTGAATGCCAGATAAGACAGTTCTGGGAAACGAGTATTGAGAACACCATGCGTAGCAAGATGCAAAATAGCGTAATCTGCACATTCCTGTTGGAAGCTACTCTCTTTTGCAGCATCAGCTATTAGTGCTTTGCCTGCTACTAAGCGAGTAATCGCTTTTGCTTCTTGTACATTACTATTCAAAATGGCTAAATCGCGATTATCATTATCAAAAGTAGGTGCAATGGCTAATAGTCCTTTTGTAGCATTGGAGTCCTGCCAATTATCTATACTAAAACTTACACTATGGGCATAACTAATATTATGCTTGCGTAGCAAATACGGATGCGCTTCAAATTGCTGAGGGTAGCGAGGTGTTTCCGTAAGCAGTACTTCAAATGGAAGATATACCAAAATCCCACTCGGCACGATTTGTATATCTTCACCTAAGTCCGATAGTGGCACAATGAGTTGCTGGTACAATTGTTCCCCTAATTCGGTAAAATCATCTTGCGTACGAATCGCATTACAAAATTGTATCACATCACGCTCGAAAGTGCTAGGTTTATCCAATTTATAATGCTGAAATCTTTGCTTTGATAGGGTGAAAACAAAAATATGGTCGTTTGTAAGGTGATAGCTTATTAGCGTATGTGTTGGCGCAAGTTGCTGTTGCAGGGAATCTATAGAGCATGTACGTTTAGCTAGTTGCAATTGGGGGTAGTCTTTTTTTATCTGTTCCTGTAATTGGGCTTTTTGAAGCTGTACTTGTCGCATTTTATTACGCCAATCGCTAGGTGCATTTGTCCAAGCAGCATCCCAATATTGCCGCTGATAGTAATTGATTTGTTGATTTAAAAAGCGTTCGCGTTGCCACAAACTATCAGGAAGTAGGCGTTTGCGTTCCAAGCTTTGCCATAGCACATCGGCTTTGCTTTGCTCTACATATTGAAAAGCGCGTTCGTAGTTTTTTAAGGCATAATTACATTCCACTAAGCCATCATAGACCTCATAAAAGTCATTTCGTAATTGTAAATCGGAATGCAAATGCTGAAAAGTCGCTTGTTGTGCATCCATCAAGTTCACAATGGCTTCATATTCCTGAATTGCATTTTGCCAAAAGATTGTCTGCTGTTCCGTTCGCGCCCTTAAGCGCAAACCGTGGGCAGATGCTAGGCGTATGCGAAGTTCTAATTCGATAGTATTGCTTTTCTTCAGTGCTTTGGTATAGTGTTGAAGGGCGTGCTGATAGTCTCCTTGTGCCTGTGCGAGATTGCCTAATTTATATGCATAGATAGGGTGATGTTCCGCTTGTAAGTTTAGGGCAGTTGTATATTGTTTTTTTGCCGCTATATAGTCTTTTTTTTCAAGTGCAATATCGCCTAGGCGACTCCTGCAAGCAGCTTTTTCTTTAGCACTATTTAGTTGTTGATTATAAAAATTCAATGCCTCTTGAAGATAATATTCAGCAGCATCTAGCAAGTCTTTTGATGATGTCATCGCAAATGCTTCCATCAAACAGCTTGCCACATTCCGATAAAGTCCCATTGCTAATGTACTATCGTGCTGGAGTGCTAAAGGTATAATCTCACCATAAATACCTCTAGCTGCTTCTAGTTTTCCTTGACTACGATAGTGGAGCGCGAGTTGATTATTAAAATGAATTTTGTCGCGCCAAAACGGAAATTCAAAACTATTAGCTTGCTGATAATAGTAGGTAGCTTGCTCCATATCGCGTAGCTGTTGATGGCAATTTGCTATATTTTGATAAGCTTGAGCAAGTTGTCTATCCTGTACGGCAAAGTGCGAAGCCTCTAAAATGTCTAAGGTTTCTTCATAGGTAGCTAGTGCTGTATTTATCGCTCCCAACTCTATTTTACAATTGCCAATATTGCTATAAAGTATAGCTGTAGTAGGATGCCATTTACCTGTATTATCTAACTGAATTTGTAAAGCTTGTTGAAAAAAGCTTACTGCTTGCGCCCATTCTTGTTGTTTATATAGCACATTGCCTCTACTCACTAAATATGGAATCAGACGTGGACTATCAGGAGCGTGTAATAAGTGCTGAATATCGAGTGCTTGTTGAATCAATTGGTTTGCTTCCTCAAAATCGCCGAGTTGGAGTTTACAATTTCCTAAGCTATTATAAAGGCTGGCTAAGTCAGGATGAGGGGAGTGAAGATGCTGTTCTCGAATTTTTTGGCAGCGCTGTAGATAGGGTAGGGCTGCTGTAAACGATTCAATATCATAATAACAATTTCCAATATTATGGCAAGTATTTGCGACAGCTAGACTATTTTTTCCAAAAGTTACTTCTCGTAGATGCAATAACTCAGTATGCAAATTTAAAGCCATATCTAACTCTCCTAAGTGCCGATGAGCATTCGCCTTCAAACTCATGGCTGCAAGTTGAATACTATCATTTTCAATAGTCTGCCCAAAATCATATAGTCGAGTGCTATACGCTATGGCAGCCTGTGGATTTTGGCGCAATAACTCAAAACCATGCTCTACGGAAAGGGTATCTTTCGCCAAAAGGCAGCTAAAGTGGCATAAAAGCAAGCCCAACAAAGCATATTTGTACAGTTTCTTCTGAAAAATGAGAATAATGTTTATTTTTCCAACGATTTCGGTGGGTACTCCATTCATTTAGTTTACACTTATAATTGTATGCAACGCAGTCTTTACACAGACAGCCAACTGATAACAGCAATAAAAAGCAATGACGCGACACAACAAAACTGGGCATTGCGACAGCTTTATATGGATGACGTAATAAGGCTGAAAATTAGGGATTTTATCCAATATTACGGTACAAATCAGGATGAAGATGACCTTCTACAAGAGGGCATCATACTCATGCGCCGTTTGATTCGAGAAGATAAGTTTGCAGGAAATAGCAAAGTAAGAACCTATTTGCTTGGAATTTGTAGAAATTTGATTCGCAATGACTTGAAAAAAGTACATCGCATTGAGTTGCGGGAAGTCATTACGGATGCAGATGTAAAAAATGAAACAGAAGCCGCAGATAACTTTATAGTATTAGAAGAACAAGATGAAACAGTGCAAAAGCGAACGGTACTCCTCCAAGGGCTATTTGAACGCTTAACGGAAAAATGTAGAGAAGGCCTAAATTTGAAATATTATAGGGATAATACGATGGCGCAAATTGCGGAAGCACGTCAGTTGAAAAATGCAAATCAAGCCAAAAAAATGGTGGATAGATGCCGCAAGCAACTTCGTAAATTGATAGAACAAGACCCAAACTTAGCGGCATTTCTAAAGCGAACATTATGAATCTCTCTAATTACGATAGAATAGAGGCTTACCTTTTTGATTTGTTGTCCGCAACAGAGAAAAACGCTTTTGAAGCAGAACTTGCCACGAATACAGAATTGCAAGAACAACTCAATTTGCATCGCTTAGAACATGAAGCGATACAATTGCTGGAAGAGGATCGTATCAGAGCGCAATTTGCGGAATGGAAGCAAGAGCTAATGACTACTCCTGAGGAAGAACCTAAGCTTGTACCTATCAACCGTACTAGAACATCATGGCGGTATCGCATAGGTATTGCAGCATCCTTACTTTTACTTTTGACGGCAGGTTCGTTTTGGTGGGCAACCCAAACATATAGCAACCAAGCACTAGCCAACGCTACTTTTGAAGAAGTGAGTATCGTCAGAAGTGATGCTGCCATCAGTACGAGATTTTCGGAAGCATTACAGGAATATAAAGCCCAAAATTATGATGCTGCCATCTCCATCTATCAACAAATCATAGCAGAAAGCACGAATAATAGTGAACGAGATCAAGCAGAACTGAACTTAATAGCTGCCCAACTAGCCAAAGGCGAAACAGCCCCTGCTAGACAAGCACTTAAACGCATTGCTCAGTCTCCAAACCATACCTATCAAAAAGAAGCAACCACACTATTATCAAAGTTGGACAGTATTTGGCGAAAATTGCTACGAAATTCCTGATTTGCCTAAGTCGGTTTTTTTAGAAGATAAACTTACTCGAGTAGTCAAAAAAACTGATGCAAAATTGAGTCGTCTGGGCTACGCTGGTATCAAACAATTATTGATTTTTCATCAAATTGGCAAAGAGTGGCTCGATGATCTGGTCGTTTCTTAGACCTTTTGCAATGAGTGAATGAAAAAATATTGAATGAGTGAATAATTCTAAAACCCTATTCGCTCATTCTGTCATTCACAATTCACTCATTGAGTATTTAGGGAGCAGGCAAGAAATAACCTACCCATAGTTTGGATTAGTTATTTTTCTAACTCGCTAGGCGCAAAGAAGGCGCATAACTGGTTACGTAACTGATGAGCAACGACGCGAGTTGGAAAAAGAACAAGACAAACGGGTAGGTTATTTTTTGCCTGCTCCCTTACCATTCTTAAGCTAAACAAATCAAAATGACCAAGAAATCATATCGATTTGTTTAGCTTAGGAAATTTGAACGTTTATTATTTCACATTTACTTATTCAGGTGGTGTAAGATAACGAGTGATACTTTCGTCCAAGGGAGCATGCTCCCTTGAAGTGCTGAGTTTTTATCACTCGCTTTTGACCACTACCCTTATTCAAGCCTAAATTCTTAGCCTCTCAAATCTTCATCCGTTAAGCGATACGCGCCTAAGAGTGCTTCGATTTCTTTCAACAGCTCCTCATCTTTTAAGCGTTCTGCAGAGCGGAATATCTGTTGTGTACTAGTGATGGCTACTTGATAATCTTGCTCAAACGATTTTAAATCATTATCACTCAATGAGCCATAGAAGTTGAGTTGTTCTGCTGTATGTTCAGCAAGCAGCCTTAGGTGCGGTTTTGCCTCTTCGTTGCGTTGGGTTTGCACCAAAATATCTATGAAGTACATCGCATTATAATCATAAGGGAAATTCATATGTGGAAATGCTTCCAGATATTTCAATGCGAGATTGGCAGCCTTCTCGTCCTTGCCCTCTTCCACTAAGTTGGAAGCCGTACGCAACATAAGCAAACGATGACTCTGAATGCTTGGCATGAAACTATGGTCTACATAAGTTTGGTGTTTATCAAAACCACCCCAACGGAACTTATTCATCACATTGTCATAGACCTTTTCTGTATTTACGCGACCACTACCAATTACGCTATATACGCGCTCGCCTTCTGACTTGACAGGCACAATGCGCAATGCCAAACCTTCCAATTGCATATAAGGACGCAGATTCATCATCTTGTTTGGTTGGCAAGTCACTGCGAAATATACAGGACGCTCAAAGACATTATTCGCAATAATATCCAAAATCGCAATTTCATCCTTAATTAAGGAATTACCATTCACACGGAAACGCATCACATCTACCACATTTGTATCGGCAGGGCTAACCGTGCCATTGCTACGCGCTTGATTTTTATCTACCGTAATTTTTAGACGCTTCGTGCGGAAATGACTCTCATACTTACGTGTACCACCGCCCGAAACAGGGTGATCTTCGGACAGGTATTTAATAAAGTCCTTCAATTCCATTTCCTGATCCTTGCCAGGGTCGTACTGATTCGGGTCAGCCGCCTGAGCAGGATTGAAGTAAGGTAAAATCACCCGTTTCCGCCCACGCACTTGTTCGGCAGTCATGGTCATTTTTATAGGAGCAGAGTCATTTACCTTCCGACGCAATTGGTCAATATACCAATCCACCGCAATAAGACTGAGGTTCACCACGCGCACATCGGTGCGTATGCCTTCTACCTCTTGGGCATACCAAAGCGGATAGGTATCATTATCGCCATAGGTAAAGATAATGGCGTTTTCTTCCACCGAGTTTAGGAAGTTCGATGCATAATCGCGAGAACCTGTGTGGTGCATACGACTATGGTCATCAAAGTTTTGCGTTCCCATCAGTATGGGGGCAATCATCACTAAGGCTGCACCCACGCCTGCTGCCACCTTACCATTGAGACTAGCGCGTTCGCGCAAAATTTCATAGAGTGCCAGCACCGCCATACCGACCCAAATGGAGTAGGTAAAGAACGAACCTGCTAGTACATAGTCACGTTCGCGCGGTTCATTCGGAGGCTGGTTGGAATAAATAATAATACCAACACCCGTGATGATAAAGAGGGCGAGTAAGCCTAGTGCGTCCGTTGGGCGTTTTTGGAAATGGAACAGTAGTCCCAATAAGCCAAAAAGGAAAGGTAACATATAGTAGCGATTGCGCCCTGGATTTTCCTTCATAGCGGTCGTCATCTCTGACATTTCATGCAAGCGCGCTTCATCTAAGAAGTTGATACCCGAAGCCCAATTGCCCGAAGATACATCCCAACTATAATAGCCCTGTGTAGCATTTTGTCGCCCAGAGAAATTCCACATAAAGTATCGCCAATACATCCAACCAAACTGATAGTTGAACATGAATTTCAAGTTATCCAGCATGGTGGGACTGGTGCGACTACTTCCCCAGCTTTGCATCCAACGCTTATAGAGTTCTGGGCGGCTCTGTGTGTAATCGCCCATACGTGGGAAGAGGCGTTTATCTTTACCAGCGTATTCGTATTCTATTTTTTCATCTACAATTTCGTATCTATCTCCTACCAAACCATAGCGTGGTGTGATGTTCGATTTCTTAGGTTGCGCGTCGAAATCAGGCCCGTAGAGTAGCGGACGCTCACCATACTGCTCACGATTGAGATAAGGCAAGAGGCGCGTTGCGTCGCTAGGGTCGTTCATATTGATAGGCGTATTTGCATTCGCACGAATGACCACCACACCCAGCGTAGAGAAACTAATCACGACTAGTGAGAGGGCTACAAATATCTTTTGTAGTGTACCACTTCCACGCTTATGTGCTTGCCACAGCCCAAAGCTTAACAAACCGCCAATAATCAAAATAGTTGGTATCAAGCCTGAATGGACGGGCATGCTTGCATTCACGAGCATAATATCGAACCAAGCCCACAATTGTGGAATACCTACGATGATGAACTTCTGAATCAATACAATCGCTAATACACCGACACCAGCAGCGGCTACCATGCCGAGGAAGCTATGTTTCTTGTATTTTTTGAAATAATAAAACAGAGCCAATGCAGGGAAAGTCAGCATACTCAATAAGTGTACGCCAATGGAAAGTCCTGCTGCATAGACCGCAAATACCAACCAACGGTCGTGCTGTGCTTCGTCGGGGCGCGTATACCATTTCACCACTGCCCAAAGCGTGAGCGCGGTAAAGAAAGTAGACATCGCATATACCTCGCCTTCTACTGCGGAGAACCATATCGAGCTACAGAAAGCTGAAGTCAATCCACCAGCTACTCCTGCGCCTACCAATGCCATTGCTTGCCCTTGCGATTCAGTGGCTTCCCGTCCTGCAATAGCCACTTTGCCGAGCATAATCGTAATCCAGCATACGAAAGCGGCCATAAATGCCGTACAAGCTGCCGACATCAAATTGACGGCAAAGGAGATCATTTCAGGATTATCCGAAAACCATTCTGCAGGCAGCGTAAACATACGCCCAATGAGCAAGAACAGTGGTGCACCAGGCGGGTGTACTACTTGGAGTTTGTAGGCTCCCGTGATGAATTCACCACAATCCCAGAGGCTTCCTGTGCGCTCCACGGAAAAGTAATACACTATCATGGCAATGGTAAATACGACCCATCCTGCGATATTGTACCAATTTTTGTATGATTTCATTTTTTAAAGATATGAGATTTGAGACCGCTTCGCTATGAGATTTGAGATTGATGTAAAGACACGATGTTTAGTGTCTTCTCTATCTGGCAGTCCGGTATCTTTCCCAAAAAGTTCACAAAAGTAATAAACCTCTTGTAAAGCGAGGCGAAAAGCTTATTTTTATTAACTGATGTTACGCACGGATATTGATTTGACCTTAATTACTTTTAGTGGAAAAAGTGACAAAAAAGCCTGCCTGTCGGCAGACAGGCGTTAAAAATACTACACTGTTTGAGCCAAAAAGCAGTTCAGGTAATAGCTATGAGCGCAGATTAGCAGACTAACTTTGCTTGCAAAACTGTTTGTAAGGCGAGTTTGTAGGATTTAGCTTTTTTGTCGCTTTTGGAGCGTTAAAAAAGGAATGCAGTCTTGATTTTTGGTTCTTTTCATCAAGGAAAAGAACAATAAAGAGCTGATAATCAGAATGCTTCTTCTTTTTGTCTTGAAACAAAAAGAAGCAAAAAGTTCAAGACTGCTTTCATTTCTTAACGCCAAACGAACTTGAAATTTCTAAATTCCGCAAACTCGCCCTGCGGTTTCACCTTCGTTTTACACGCATCTGCTACCCTAATTTCACGACTCGTACAGTACTTAGTTTTGGCTCAAACAGCGCGGCATTTTTAACGAAATTTCAAGCTCGTTTGACTAAAATGAAAAAGGTCAATTAATATGACATAGGACTCTATACGTAATATCAGTTATTAATAGCTTGCTTTCGTTTGCCCTAGTGTTTGGATGCTGAAACCGTACTATTTGTTGTGTGGTACATAAAAAAAATGGCAGAGAACGAAAAAAATGGCAGTTTCGGAAAAAAAAGGCAATCACTTTTGTCTAATTATCGAAAGCGCGAGGCGAAGGAGTGAATCACCACCCCCAGAGGAGGTGGCTTTAAATAACCCTCTAAAAGAGGGT
>JAHDCQ010000159.1 GCA_020629845.1 Saprospiraceae bacterium
TGTCCTGATTAGTATTTAATCCTAGTGGTAGGTTATTTTTTACAAAATCCCTAAGACTTTGGGCGGTGCACCTTTCAGCACAAAATTATCCAAGAAGTCGGAATCTTTGGTTACTACGCTGCATCCTTCCTGTTTGGCTATTACAATAATCGCTTCGTCATCCAACAAATGTCCATCAAGGTAAAAGGTAGTATGCACACTATCATAGCCTTTATCGGTCAGGTGTTGGGCTAGGCGGGGCGGCAATTGAGTATCTACTAAAAACTTCATCAGGCACGTAGTTTTCGGACAGTTTTGGTGTTTGCCAACATCGCCGCATAATACAAACACGCCTGTATATCCTCCATTTCAATGTAGGGGTAATCATCCAATATCTCTTGGAAGGTCATGCCGTCTGCTAGGAGTTCCAGCATGTGCGTCACCGTAAAGCGCATATTACGAATGCTTGGTTTGCCGCTATGCACTTTTGAGTTTAGCGTAATACGTTCGATATGTTGTAGCATATTGTTTTGTGCTTTCTACAAAGATAGCTGTTTTTCGAATGTAAAATCAAGTCATCCTATTCCCACTCCTTATGCACTTGTTTTTGCCAAGCTAGAGGCTCAGCTATTGTCTGGAACATCGGGCGTTGGCGCATCCGTGCAAATATATCCGCTAGGCCTTGCTTTTGTGAGCATCTGTACAAGTTACAGACTTTTCAAACAAAAGGAAAGTGCAGTCTCCTAACGCCTCGGCAAAATTCCCTGCAACACCCAAGCAATCAACATTACTAGGACACAACCAATCAAGTTGAGCCATAGATAGGGCATATCAATATACTCATAATAATCAAGGGCGTAAATCGTCATTACTGCAATTTCAGCAGGAATGGCAGCAAAGAAAACAGCACGGCCACCCACACGTTTCATAAAGAAAGCGACTAGGAAAACGCCTAAAATAGTACCATAAAAAATAGAACCGATGATATTCACCGCTTCGATGAGATTATCGAAAAGCGAGGCTGTAGTGGCAAAGAAAAGCGCGATAAAACCCCACATCACGGTAAAGCCTTTAGAGGCAGTCAGATAGTGTGCATCGTCCTTATCTTGATTGATGAGACGACGGTAAATATCCACGACGGTGGTGGTCGCTAGAGCGTTCAACTCGGAAGAGGTAGAGGACATCGCTGCTGAGAAAATGACGGCAAGTAGCAACCCAATCAAGCCCTTCGGCAAGTAGTTGGTGATGAAGGTGATGAAGACATAATCGCTATCCTTGGTTTCGGCGGCGGGGTCTTGCTGTATTATCAGGGCATTTACCTCTTCGCGCACTTCTTTATCCTGCTTAATGAGGTTCTGAATGCGCGTCCGTTGAGCGTTGATATTCGCCTCATCTTCGGCTGCTATGAGGCTGCGAATCGCGCTTTGTTTTTGTTCAAAAATTTGGTCGTGTTGCGTTTGGAGCGTTTGGAGTTCTTGCGTGTTTTCAATTTTATCTAAGTTCGCTTGATTGAAGTGAATCGGTGGCTGCGTAAATTGAAAAAATATAAATACCAATACCCCCACAAACAATACCAAGAACTGCATCGGTACTTTAATAATACCATTGAACAACAAACCAAGTCTACTTTCATTTAGTGATTTGCCCGACAAATACCGTTGTACTTGCGACTGATCGGTACCAAAATAAGAGACAAACAGAAACACACCGCCCAACATTCCCGTCCAGAAGGTATAGCGATTTTTCGGATCGAGTTCAAAATTGACCACTTCCAGTTTGTCCATCTTGCCAGCCACTTTTATGGCATCATTGAAGGAGACATCCGTAGGCAGTTGCAGTACCAAAAAGACTGCTGCCAATACCATACCAAGCAATATGATAATCATCTGCTGCTTTTGGGTGACGCTCACGGCTTTTGTACCGCCCATTACAGTATAAAAAATAACGACTAAGCCCGTGCAGATAATCGTGAAATTCAAATCCCAGCCGAGAATATTGGAGAGGATAATGGAAGGCGCGTAAATGGTAATACCAGCCGCTAAACCGCGCTGAATGAGGAACAAAGTCGCAGTAAGCGTACGTGTTCGCAAATCGAAACGCCCTTCGAGGTATTCGTAGGCGGTATAGACATTGAGGCGATAATAAATGGGCAATACGAAAATACACAAAAACACCATCGCCACAGGCATTCCAAAATAGAATTGCGCGAAACCTAAGCCATCATCGTAGGCTTTGCCTGGCGTAGATAGGAAGGTAATCGCACTAGCTTGCGTGGCCATCACGGAGAGTCCGATTGTCCACCAGGGCAGGTCGCGGTCGCCGAGCAAGTAGCTTTTTACATTGTTGACATTGCGCGTTTTCATCACGCCATATCCCACTATTGCGAGCAATACGCTCGACATCACTATCCAATCAAGTGTGCTCATGTTTGTTTTGGTATTAGGTACAAGGTATTAGGTATTAAGTACTTCTTTTATCCTAATACTTAATACCTAATACCTAATACCACTACAATTTATTCCCTTCAAAATAACGCACCGTACTGCGCCAAGTGTCTTTCGTTAGTGTAATTTCTCGGTAGGCAATGCGGGTGTGGTCTACCTCAAATTCTTCTTTTTGCTGTCCAATTTGGAAGAAACAAGCAGGCGTTATTTGCACAGTAATATTGCCTTTGCAAGCCGTTTTTTCTACATGATAATGCCCTGAAAACACAGGAATCGGTCGCCCATCGCGCAGTAGGATTTCTTGTACGGCTTCTCTATTATCAAGTGCATGTTTATTATCCATGAAAGGCACTTCCATCAGTAGCGGCGGATGGTGCATAAAGAGCATCACATTGCCTTTGGTTTGCTGTAGCTGCGTGTCGAGCCATTCTAGTTGAATATCGGAAAGGCTTTTTACCGCAGTATCTAAGAAAAGACAAGTCCAATCGCCAAGCTGTTTTTCATAGAATAATACGCCCTCTTGCAAATACTTTTCGCGCCCGAAGGCATGCGCTAAGAGTGTGGAATCATCATGATTTCCGACTATCATATCATAAGGAATATCTAGCGCATCCATTTCCGTTTTTATCCATTGATACACGCCTTCCTCGGCTTCCATATAGCACAAATCGCCCGCAATGATAATATGGTCGGGCGCAGCAGCTTGTATTGCCGCTTTGATGTCCAAAAAATTTTGGCGTACATCAATACCGTAGGTGTCCTCCCGTTCTTTCCCAATATGTAAATCAGTGATAAGAATGATTCTCATAGTAGCAGTTTCGACTTTATAATCTAGTAGAGGGTATGTGGTAGAAGGTAGAGGGGTTTAGAAATCATAATGTTTCCTTTTTTCTCTACTTTTTACGCACTACCTAAAGATGCACGAATTTCTGAAAAAATCGGCAGATATTCACAAAATGAAAAAAAAGCCCAAGAAGCGTAGGCTAGAAAACGGAAAAATGTCCTTTAATACATCCAACTTCCGTAGTAATTTCCCTCACTTATAAAGATGACATGATTTTGAAAATTTATTCCACCATCTTGTTACTCTTAGCAACCTTTCGTCCGTCATAATCGTATGCAAAATCCGATTGATTGATTCGTTTATAAGCAGCTACTAATGAAACACTTAATACTCTTTATCCTCATACTTTCATACATTCCCTTACTCCAAGCTCAAAACTGTAATGGAAGAGAAGTATTCTCTGAAGACTTTGGCACGGGTTTTTTAAATACTGGCCCAGCCTACGATGCTATTGTAGGACACGACTATCAAAATAATCCTCCACCTGACGATGGGGAATACACCATTACGAGAAGTACAGATAATTGGCAGAGCTTCGCACAGAGTTTCTGGACTTCCGTAGACCCTCCATCATCGGGTTTTTCTAATTATTTTTTGGTGGTCAATGCTGCTTATGGCGCACAACCATTTCTACGTTACAATCTGCAACTTTGCCAATATACTCAATATGAAATCTCCTTTGAAGCTATCAATATGTTTCAAGCAGGACGTACGATGGGAACGAATGCGGCAGATAGAGTAGTGAATATTGTACGCCCTGATTTAGCGGTTTACATTAATGGGCGACAAGTAGCTGATCTAGGAGAAATAACACAATCAGGACGATGGGAAACCGTTAAAGGGACATTTACCACGCCTAGAGGTTCTAATTTCGTACTAGAGATATGGAATACAGCTCCAGGTGAACTATTTGACCCGAATAATCCTGTAGATAAGGACTGGGGACGCGATTTTGCTATGGACGATCTTTCCATCAGAGAATGCGGACTTGCACCAATCGTATTGAATGAAACGATTTGCGAAGGTGAAAGCTTTGAACTGAACGGACAATTCTATACGCAAGAAGACACTTACAGGGAGACGGGCACAGAAAATGGTTGTCCTTTTGATATAACCTTAAATTTAGAGGTGGCGCAACGAGATGAAACACCAGTACGTATTCCTCTTTGTGCAGGCGAAATGTATCAAGGGCAAGTGTATACAGAAAGTACTACGCTACCCGCGCAGAATTTGACCAATGCAGCGGGTTGCGACAGTCTAGTAGTGGTAGAAATTGATGTTTCACCAAGCTACAATCTATCCGAAACGCCCTCCGTATGTCGAGGTGAATCGGTAGCAGGTATTGCTGTTTTTCAAGATACCACCATCATTATGCAAGCACAGAGTATAGCAGGCTGTGATAGTATTACCACCTATGATGTAAGTATCCGAGAACCAATTACAGAAGACATTAGTGCAGAAATTTGTCCCAATGATAGCTATAGCTTTAACACCCAAACGCTTACCGAAGCGGGCAATTATAGTGCAAGACTTCTAGCCTCAAATGGCTGTGATAGCATAGTGAATTTAACCCTATCTCTACTTCCTACTATCACCAATCCGATTATGGAAAGCATTTGTGCAGGCGAAAGTTACTTTTTTGCGGGGCAAAATCGCACAACAGCCGATGTATACATGGATACTCAAACCACCGCCTCAGGCTGCGATAGTACAACGGTCTTGACGCTTGTAGTGAATGAACCAACTGCCAATACCGTCTTCGTAGACCTCTGCGAAGGTTCGGAATATCAAGGCGAAACCTACACCGAAAATACGACTTTGACTGATTTATTAGTCAATACAGCAGGCTGCGATAGTACTTTGACTACTGAAATCCGTGTCACACCGCTTTATGATGAAAGCTTCAATGAAAGCATTTGCGCAGGCGAAAGCGTACAAGGCATCGCCGTCTTCCAAGATACGACTATCGTATTGATGCAACAATCGCAAGCTGGATGTGATAGTATTTCTACTTTTATAGTAAATGTAAATCAGGCAGAAACAAATAGTTTTGACTGGCAGATTTGCGAAGGGGAAAGCTATACTTTAGGCAATCAAAGTTATGATGAGGCAGGCGAATACACCGCCTTTTTCACCACCCAAGCAGGCTGTGATAGTGTAGTGACGGTAAACTTAAGCATTTTAGATGCCATCAATAATCCGATAAATGTCCAAATTTGTCAAGGAGAAAGCTATGAATTTGCAGGGCAAATGTTAAGCGAAAGCGATACCTACACAGACACCCAAACCACCGCTTCGGGCTGTGATAGTACGACTACGCTCACGCTCGTAGTAGCAGAACCAACAACTGAAACTATTTTCGTAGAGCTCTGCGAAGGCGCAGAATATCAAGGTGAAACCTACACCGAAAATACGACTTTGACTGATTTATTAGTCAATACAGCAAGCTGCGATAGTACTTTGACTACTGAAATCCGCGTCACACCACTTTATGACGAAAGTTTCAATGAAAGTATTTGCGCAGGCGAAAGCGTACAAGGCATCGCCGTCTTCCAAGATACGACTATCGTATTGATGCAACAATCGCAAGCTGGATGTGATAGTATTTCTACTTTTATAGTAGATGTAAATCAGGCTGTGACGAACGACTTTGACTGGCAGATATGCGAAGGCGAAAGCTATCAATTGGGCAGTCAAACGCTAACGGAAAATGGAACGTACACGGAATTACTTAGCACTCAAGCAGGCTGTGATAGTCTCGTTACGGTGAGTTTACAAGTTCTAACTTCCATTAATATTCCGCTAGATGTAACGATTTGTGAAGGCGAAAGCTATGAATTTGCAGGGCAAAATATAAGCGAAGGTGGCACGTACACGGATACCCAAACTACCGCTTCAGGCTGCGATAGTACCACAACTTTGACGCTTGTAGTAGCAGCACCAACGACTGAAACTATATTAGTAGAACTCTGCGAAGGCGCGGAATATCAAGGTGAAACGTATACCGAAAACGCGACTCTGACCGAAACGCTAATGACCACCGCAGGCTGCGATAGTACATTGACCACCGAAATTCGCATCACTTCGCTTTATGAGGAGACATTTAATACAAGCGTATGTGCGGGCGAAAGTGTACAAGGCATAGCCGTTTTCCAAGATACGACTATTGTATTGATGCAACAATCGCAAGCGGGCTGCGATAGTATTTCGACTTTTATTGTGCAAGTCAATGAAGCCGTGACGAACACTTTTGACTGGCAGATATGCGAAGGCGAAAGCTATCAATTGGGCAGTCAAACGCTAACGGAAAATGGAACGTACACGGAATTACTTAGCACTCAAGCAGGCTGTGATAGTCTCGTTACGGTGAGTTTACAAGTTCTAACTTCCATTAATATTCCGCTAGATGTAACGATTTGTGAAGGCGAAAGCTATGAATTTGCAGGGCAAAATATAAGCGAAGGTGGCACGTACACGGATACCCAAACTACCGCTTCAGGCTGCGATAGTACCACAACTTTGACGCTTGTAGTAGCAGCACCAACGACTGAAACTATATTAGTAGAACTCTGCGAAGGCGCAGAATATCAAGGTGCAACCTATACCGAAGATGCGACTTTAACAGAAATGCTCAATAATGTCGCAGGCTGCGATAGCACTTTGACGACTGAAATTCGCATTACTTCACGCTACGATGAAACATTCAATGAAAGCGTATGTGCGGGCGAAAGTGTGCAAGGCATTGCCATCTTTCAGGATACGACTATCGTATTGATGCAACAATCGCAAGCGGGTTGTGATAGTATTTCTACTTTTATTGTGCAAGTCAATGAAGCCGTGACGAACACTTTTGACTGGCAGATTTGCGAAGGCGAAAGCTATCAATTGGGTAGCCAAACGCTAACGGAAAACGGAACATATACAGAATTACTCGCCACTCAAGCAGGCTGTGATAGTCTCGTAATGGTAAACCTACAAGTTCTCACCTCTATCAATAATCCGCTAGATGTAACGATTTGTGAGGGCGAAATCTATGAATTTGCAGGGCAAAATCTAAGCGAAGGCGGGACTTATGTAGATATGGAAACCACCGCGTCGGGCTGCGATAGCACCACGACTTTGACGCTTGTAGTCGCTGAACCAACGACTGAAACTATTCTCGTAGAACTCTGCGAAGGTGCGGAATATCAAGGTGAAACGTATACCGAAGATGCGACCTTGACCGAAATGCTCAATAATGTAGCAGGTTGCGATAGCACTTTGACGACTGAAATTCGCATTACTTCACGCTACGATGAAACATTCAATGAAAGCATTTGCGCAGGCGAAAGCGTGCAAGGCATCGCTGTTTTCCAAGATACGACTATCGTATTGATGCAACAATCGCAAGCGGGCTGCGATAGTATTTCTACTTTTATTGTAGATGTAAATCAGGCTGTAACGAACACTTTTGACTGGCAGATATGCGAAGGCGAAAGCTATCAATTGGGGAGTCAAACGCTAACGGCAGATGGAACTTTCACAGAATTACTAAGTACCGAAAATGGCTGCGATAGCTTAGTCACAGTCAATTTAGTAGTTCTCACCTCCATCAATAATCCGTTGAATGTAACAATTTGCGAAGGGGAAAGCTATGAATTTGCAGGGCAAACTCTAAGTGAAAGCGATACCTACACGGACACCCAAACCACCGCTTCGGGCTGCGATAGTACCACGACTTTGACGCTTGTAGTAGCAGCACCAACGACTGAAACTATATTAGTAGAACTCTGCGAAGGCGCAGAATATCAAGGTGCAACCTATACCGAAGATGCGACTTTAACAGAAATGCTCAATAATGTCGCAGGCTGCGATAGCACTTTGACGACTGAAATTCGCATTACTTCACGCTACGATGAAACATTCAATGAAAGCGTATGTGCGGGCGAAAGTGTGCAAGGCATTGCCATCTTTCAGGATACGACTATCGTATTGATGCAACAATCGCAAGCGGGTTGTGATAGTATTTCTACTTTTATTGTGCAAGTCAATGAGGCGATAACGAACAATTTTGACTGGCAAATTTGTGAAGGCGAAAGCTATCAATTGGGTAGTCAGACATTGACAGAAGATGGAATTTATACGGAATTACTAAGTACGGTGAATGGTTGTGATAGCTTAGTAAACGTAAATTTACAAGTTCTAACTTCCATCAATAATCCGCTAGACGTGACGATTTGCGAGGGCGAAAGCTATGAATTTGCAGGGCAAACATTGAACGAAGGCGGTACGTATACAGATACCCAAACCACCGCTTCGGGCTGTGATAGCACTACGACTTTGACGCTAACGATAAATGAGGCAAGTGCAGAAAGCATTAGCATAATGCTATGTGAAGGCGAAAGCTATCAAGGCGAAAGCTATACTGAAGATGCAACATTAACACAAACTTTAGTAAATGCCGCAGGCTGTGATAGTATATTAATAACGGAGATTCTGGTCACGCCTATTTCCAATGAAACGCAACAACTCACATTATGTGTAGGCGATGATTTTGAAGGCATCACTATCCAAAATGATACCACAATCGTACGCAATATGCAGGGCATACAGGGCTGCGATAGCATTGCTACTTATACCATAGTCGTGGAACGCTTAGAAGATTTTCAAATAATGGGTGACTTAGCCCTTTGCTCTAATGCAGCAGGGCAGCTCTCGGCTGGAAATTTTGCTATCTACACATGGTCTACTGGCGAAACATCGGCCACTATTAACATCGCCGAGGCAGGACAATATGCGGTTACGGTAACTTCTGCAGCAGGCTGTATAGCAAAGGATGAAGTGCAAGTAAGTACAAATGAGCTAGAAGCAAATATTACGGGCATTGATCCCTCTTGTTTCGGGGAGGCAGATGGTAGCATTCGGGTAGAAATATTAACAGGAACCCCACCTTATACCTATCAACTTAGTGGCAGCGCGAGTCAAAGTACGGGCAACTTTAGTAATCTTAGTGGCGGCGAGTACGAAGTACTAGTCACAGATAGCGAAGGTTGTGCTTTAACCTTGTTCTATCCACTCATTGAACCTACTGAATTTAGGGTAGACTTAGGAGATAATAGAACCGTAAATATAGGCGAAACACTAACACTTTCAGCTACATCCACAGATTCTATTAGTACCTATGTTTGGGAATCAGATGATATACTAGATTGCCAATTCTGTCCTTCTATTAGTCTTCGTCCAACTACTAGTACAAATGTCCGACTTACAGCAGCCAATACAGAAGGCTGTGTTGCTACGGCAAACATATTACTCACTATAAATGGATTTGACATTTATGAACCTACTGCCTTTTCGCCCAATGGTGATGGAGTGAATGACTTTTTTACACTTGGTGCTGGCGAAAGCGTAAGCAATATCCGCTACCTTCGTGTTTTCGACCGTTGGGGCAATCTGGTATTTGAAATTACAGAGGTTTTGCCAAGTGCAGCCGAAGCAAACTGGGACGGCCGTTTCAAAAACGAAGAAGTGGAAGAAGGACTCTATATATGGATAGCAGAATTAGATTTTATAGATGGTAAAAGCCGTACTTTTAGTGGAGAAGTGATGGTATTTAGGTAGTATTTCTTATTTCTAGAGGAATTGTTAAGCCAGTTATCCATAGGCTTAACAATTCCTTTAGCAACCCAATTAGCACGCATCTACCATGCGATTGCCGCGTTTTTTAGGGATGCTTTGCAAAGCGGTCGTTATCCATTGGCGCGTATCTTTGGGATCAATGACTTCATCAAATTCTAGATAGGACGCAGCTCGAATAGCCTTTCCTCGTTCGTAAGCCGCCGTCACCAATTGTTCGTACAGCACTTGTTTTTCTGTTAAAGAATTGGTGGCTTCTAGCTCTTTTCGGAAACCCAATTTGACTGCCCCTTCCAATCCCATTGCTCCGAATTCGCCTGTCTGCCACGCTACCGTGAAGAACGACTCATGCAAACTCCCCCCTGCCATTGCCATTGCACCTAATCCATATGCTTTTCGTAGTACTACGGTCAATATCGGCACAGTCAAAGATGCCCCCACTAGAAACATGCGCGAAGAGCGACGTACCATAGCGGTGCGTTCGCAGTCGGGGCCAACCATAAAACCAGGCGCGTCACAAAGCGACAAAATCGGAATGCCAAAAGCATCGCACAACTGCATAAAACGCGCCGCTTTATCAGCAGCTACACTATCAATTGCCCCACCTAAATGCCGTGTGCTATTGCCGATTAAGCCCATTGGCTTACCTTCGATACGAATGAAAGCAGTAACTAAATTTTTGGCATATCCGCCACGTATTTCCAGCACCGAATCGGTATCAGCAAGTTTGTGAATGACTTTAAAAATATCGTAAGCAAATTTTCGATTTTCAGGCACTACATTCCGCAGTTCTTCTTGATTGCCACATGTCCATTCTGACAAATCACCTTGAAAATAGGAAAGGTACTTTTTAGCCGCCACTACTGCTTCTGCTTCGTCTTTGACCAAAATATCTATCACGCCATTAGCATATTGCACCTTAGCTGGCCCGATTTCTTTGGGATGAAATTTACCCAAACCGCCACCCTCTATCATGGCTGGCCCGCCCATGCCTATGGAAGTGTTTTCGGTAGCAATGATGACATCCGAACAACCTGCAATGGCAGCATTTCCAGCAAAACAATAACCCGATACAATAGCCATGCGCGGCACTTTTCCACTCAAGCGTGCGTACTCCGCGAAGGTCATAATATCCAAGCCCCCTGTACTGATAAGTTCAAAATCCACATCGCCAGGGCGACCGCCTCCGCCCTCTACAAAAAAGATGATGGGCTTTTCGGATTGCCGTGCGACTTGCATCATACGGTCGGTCTTTTTATGGTTAAATGCCCCTTGTGTTCCTGCCAATACCGTATAGTCATAGCTCATCACTACGCACTTACTACGCTCTTCGTCAAAGTGTGTGCCATTCACCGAGGCAATACCCGTAATCAAGCCATCAGCGGGTGTTTGTTCTATGAGTTCTTGCTCGCTTCTGCGTCCGCGCTGCCCTGCTACGATGAGCGAACCATACTCCACAAAGCTATCTTTATCACAAAGGTCGGCAATATTTTCACGGGCAGTACGTAAACCTTTATCGTGGCGTTTGGCAACGGCTAGTGGTCGGTTCTCATCCTGTGTATAGGCTTTGCGCTGAAAGAGATCGGCTAAATCTTTGCGAAGGTCTGCCATGTATAATTTTGAATTTTGAATGGACTAGTGCATCGTGTGTATAACAAATTGCACTTTTTCGCCTGAAAAATTTATAATGTATGTTTTTGCATACGTCCCCCACCAATGAATTGGTGGGCTGAATTTTATCACGAAATCGTTTTAGCCCACCAATTCATTGGTGGGAGAAGCAAATCATACAATTGTGCAATTTGTTATACACACTAGTGCATCAAGTCAGAAATGGCTCACAAAAAATCAAGCGAGCATCTGCTAGGGCTAAGGTACGCATATGGGCAGGATAATCAGGATTCGTAACCATATTTATAAAATCTGCTTTGGTTGCATACTCTACTATCAATACCTTATCCCACTCTAGTACTTCTGGCCCGATGACGGTGAACTTAGGTACTCCATAAAAAATGACTTTTGCATTGCTTCCTTGAATAAAGGGCATCGCAGCTTTCATATAGGCTTTATATTGGGCTTCACCTGTGCGTCCTGTTTCTGCTACAGTCTCTTTGAATTTGAGCAGATTCAGCATTTGCAAAGGCGTATCTACGGGCAATTCCATAAAAGCTTTGAATTGCGCTCGACTGGCGTTGATGTATGTTTGTATTGACATGTCTTAATTATAGGCATTTATACGCAATTCCATAAAACAGCCCGTACATAAAATCCTAAGCATAGCTGTTACCATAAAAAAACGGCTATTCTCCAGAATAGGAAAATAGCCGTTTTGCCAAAATAGCA
>JAHDCQ010000004.1 GCA_020629845.1 Saprospiraceae bacterium
CTTGTTCTTTTGCCTGTGCTACGGCTTCCAGCATTTTGCTGACATTTCCTTCAAAGTTGCCGACATGTGCGTCGAGTTGTGCTATTGCGATTTTCATTATTTTCAGATGTTAGATTGACAGATGTGAGATGTGAGACTTTTTAGCAGGAGCAGTCAATTTCTATCTTTACGAAGTTTCTCATTTGCCTTAATCTATAAGAACACTGTTGATGTGCTGTAAAAATTATTTCGTTTGTATTAATTTTAGATAAATTTGGCTCGCTATAATTATTATCCCAGGCATCGTGGAAAAGTATCATTACTTCTTCTAAGGAAAAATTAGGTAGATAGAAAATCTCAGTTGACCAAACACCCCCTGATTCAGCGTAACACATAATGCCATTTTCGTATATCCTATTCATAACGTGGCGGAGAACTTCCCCATCTCCTAAATCACTATTGGCATAAATAGTATCGTTTAATAGAACTTTGAGATTTAAGCTAGATTTTATGTTTTTAGTTTGGAAAGGTCTCAACTTTAGAAAATACTGATCAATCACATAGCCTTCTTCACCATTTCCCATTTTCACCTTCACCCAATTTCCATCAAAATAAAGTGGTTTTGTATCATTTATTTTAGATGATTCTACCTTTGTAATTGCCGCAAGCTTATAGGTCTTATCCGTCTTTTCTAAGACCGTAATTTTATCCCCAAAATCCACCTTCATCAACACCTCAAAATTCGTACCTGCGCCTGTGCGTACATTTAAGCCACTTTTTGCCCATACATAAAGTTCGTCGCCTACTTTGTAGTTGTCGGCAGCAAAGGTGAAACTTGCTAAAAATGTTAAGCAAAGTGTGCTAAAAACGATTCTGTTCATGTTCCTTTTCGAGTTTATAAGAAAATAAAGTGTGTGTAATGAATAGCACAATTGTTGAACTACGATTTATCTGCCAATTTCCCATTGGCGGATAAATTCTAAGCAAAATTTATCGGCTTATGGGAAAAAAGCCGATAAAAAGTGCAATTTGTTACACACACACAAAGAACAAATGTAAATGACTTTTAGATTTATTTCCAGTATATTTGTAGGAAACGACAAGCTATGGTCATTACACAAAAAACAGCGGCGGAAACTTTGCATTCTATCAGCAGCTACTTGGAGGCGGAGGATAAGGCAGAGGTACGCCATGAGTTTAACAACGGAAAAATCGAAGAAATGGCAGGCGGAAAAGTAAAACATAATCGAGTAAAAGGGCGCGTTTATTCAAAATTGGATGTTGCATTAGATGTGCCGAATATCACGCATGTACCACTCAATAGCGACACCAAAGTCCGCATCGAAAAAGTAAACCGTTTTGTCTATCCTGACATCACGGTTTCGGATGGCAAATCTGAATACTATGAAACACCCGAAGGCAAAACACGCGAAGATATCATCACCAATCCGCTACTGATTGTCGAAGTGCTCTCAGATGCTACACGCGGACACGACAAGGGGGAGAAATTCGAGCAGTACGCCAGCATTTCCACGTTTCGGGAGTATATTTTGATAGAACCTGAACAATGTTGGATAAAAAGCTATTTCCTGCAAGAACCTGAAAGTGATCTTTGGAAAATCACGACGCTTACGGATATGGATGCCATGCTACCTTTGCGTAGCTTGAATATGGAATTGAGTGTGCAGGAAATTTATGCGGTTTTGGAGAAGTTGTAGTTTTATAATACGATGAAAAAAGCAAATTTTCTTATCAGCATTCCTAAGTTCATTAACCCTCATTCTCCTCCGTCAAAATCCTCCAATTAAATACCAGTTTCACCATACCTGCCGCTACTGCTAGTATCAAGAAAAGTGCAGGGAATCCACCCAGATTAGAAGCCATTTTAATGCCGTCAATACCTGCAAAAGCGACCATTACCCAAGCGACTATGCCTATCGTGCCGCCCCAAGCGAGTTTTATCCAAATAGAGGGTTCGGGCTGTTCAGGAGAAATACCGATGGAGCTCATGCCACCCATTGCAGAAGTATTAGAATCTGCAGCCGTGACGTAGGATAGGAAGGCTAAGACTAAGAAAAGAATACTTGTAAATTTCGCCAATGGAAAATACTCAAACAAGGCAAACATCACATTTTGTGGGCCACTCGCTTGCAATACGCCATTTAAATCTACCTCATTCGTTACGAAATCCATATGGATAGCGGTGCTGCTGAATACCATCATCCAAAATACGCTAAACAAGGAGGTGTAGATTAAATTGGTATTCAGAAATTCTCGTACGGTATAGCCTACTGCCAATCGCCCTAGAAAGAGCGCGCTCACAGGAGCCCAAGCCATCCAAACTGCCCAATAGAAGACTGTCCAACTATTCGCCCAAGCCGTATCGCCACCACCAGGGGATACGCTGCGTGGCAAAAATGTCCAGATATATTCGCCTACGGCTTGCAATCCAAATTTGAAAATGAACCAAGTAGGGCCAAAGACAAGGATAAAGCCACAAAAGGCGATTAATACCTTTAAATTCAAATCCGAAAGCACCCGAATCCCTTTCATCAAGCCACTAATAGCTGAAAGCACAAAGGTGATTACAATAGTCAAGGCAATTAGGCCTAGCACTAGAGGTGTTTGCGTTATACCAAAAAGCGTATCTAAGCCGCCTGCAATCATCAGTATTCCCGTACCAAGCGAAGCCGCCATGCCCGCCACTAAGCTATATAAGCAAATGGCATCTACCACATCACCGACGCGCCCATGTGCGCGCGTACCAATAAGCGGATAGAGCAAGGCACTTAAACTAAAGGGTTGCTTAAGATTGTAGTATGCCAATGCGAAGGTCAATGAAGCTAAAGCATACATCGCATAAGGCGTAAATGTCCAGTGCATAAACATGGTGGAGACTGCAAAACGAGCCGCTTCGGGTGTATTGCCTTCAAATCCCATACCCGTAGGCGGCTGATAGAGGTGATACATCGGTTCGGCAGAACCCCAGAATAGAATCCCGACCGCAGTAGTGGTGCAAAGTGTAATAGACATCCATCGCCAACGGCTAAGAATGGGTTGTGCATTTTTGCCGCCAATGCGAATCTTAGCAAGTGGCGAAAAATAAACTATCGCACAAATAATGATAAAGAGCAACATGCTCCAATTGAACAGCCAACCGAAATTTTCTAAGACGAGATTATTGAGATGCGTGACATACTCCAAGAAGGATTCGGGATAAAAAAAACTATAAATAGAAGAACCAAGAAGAACTAAAAAAGGCGGCCAAAAGACCTGATGTTTGAGTTGAGACATAGTGCTTGCGTTCCTTCATTTAATCGAAGGAACGCAAGGAAGGTAATTAAAATATCCGAATTTAATCTTAGTACCTCAAATCCTCGACATAAATATCGGGATGTTGACTAGTATTAAAGCTGAAATGACTATTCGGGAAATTTTTGCCTGGAGTCCATTTATCAATACGCATGGTGTAGCGCGTGCCATCTGTGCTGAACACTTTGATACGTGCGATTTCATTTTTGCGCTTATCAACGGAAAGGCGCAGTTTCGAGTAATCCGAATTGCGATCAACAGGCTTAAATTCGATTTGCTCTATCAATTTATCGCCTTCTTTTACCTGATTCATAAGTGCGTATATAAATTCCTCTTGCTCGTAAATTTGCATCAAATCCTTAGGCGATAGAAATTCACCACTCCCTTCTTCCACGTCCATTATTTGTACTTCGTTCATATTCTTCAGGTGCATCCATACGGTCGTACCATCCGAAATAATAGTTTGGTCGCTCAAATCCAAGCGGTATTTATCGCCTGCTTGAGATAGGGTGCCTTTTTGCACTTCCTTAGGTTGTTCAGGAATTTCGATAATCAAGGAAAAAGCGGCTTCTACTGATTGTAAGCTTTCGTATTTGGTACGCAATTTATCTAAAATTGCCTTTGCCTGCGGGTCAGAATCAGCGGCTTTGCTCATGGTATTTTGTTGGGCAAAACTTACTGTGCTAATCGCACATATGAGTAGAAAGAACAGAAATTTCTTCATTATTTTATTTAGATTTGAGATACTAGATATGAGATGTGAGACCTCAAAAACCAGCATATTTTAAATCAATTTCTCTTTAATGCTAATAACGCATCATTTTTTTCATTATTGAAACCAAAAACTTAGCGATTGGTTAAAGTTTTGCTAAGACCTTTTTTATGTAATCGTCAAAATGTGGCGCAAATGTAGCCCAAAGGTATAGCTTGCACAAGAAGCGGTATAGAATACCAAGAATCCGTGATTTTTAGAAGTAAAATGTAGAACCTGAAAATTAGTTTTTTATAAATTTAAATTAAATTAAATTGTTCATTTTCAGAGGATTAAAAATTAGAAAAACTTTAGCTAAAAACCTAAAATACCCACATGGGGGTATGTTTTAGCACAAGGCTTTGAATTATATTTGTGGCATGAAGTAAGATTAGTGTGTCTTCATTAAAGTGAAAGTTCCAAGTCATTTATTGGAAATTTTTACACAAGGCATACTAAAGTATTTAAGATTATAAAGTAAGATTCGTTTACACAAAAGCAGCAAAAAGCAGCTTAAGTAAGTGCTTAGACAAAAACAAATTACTGATTTAATTTTTGTGAAAAAATGAACACGAATAACTTGGTGTCTCATATCTCACATCTTTAAATCTGTCTATCTACTTATTTACTAAAACTTAACTGTCCCATGACTCGATTTATGTACACACGTACTTGTGCCATAGTGCGTTGTAGCAATGCACTATCTTCAATTTATTCAGCCCAATTTCATTTCAATCATTCCACCTTTTCGGACTAACTAAAGATGTTCAGATTTTTGGATATTCAGTTATTTAGATAACAGTTGATACTGCTCTAAAAATAGCTACTGAAATATTAATCTGTCCATTAGAATGCCAGCGTCTTGAACGCTCGGTACATGAAACTATTTTGCATTAATCTAGGGTAGAATCGGGAACTTCATAATTGATTAGGAAAGATATGGTTGATGAAGATTAACATTAAAAATCTCATCACTCATACCTCATCACTCATATCTCTACCCAACCGATTTTAAGTATTTTAAACATAAGCGGAATGAATCCTATGAATAAATGGAAAGCCTTGCTGTGCTTATGTATAGCAGCTTTCACTTGCAGTAGTGCCTTTGCACAAACCCAAACCTTCTTCACCGAAACGGGTACTAGCTCGACGGTGACTCAATGTGATGGACACATCTATGACGGCGGCGGCAACAACGCGCCTTATGCCGACAACGATGGACAAGCGTACACGGACATCCTAGTAGTTTGTCCTGATAATCCTAGCTCGCAGTCCATCATGCTTACCTTTCAGACTTTCGATATTGCCTTTGGAGATAAACTCATGGCATTCGATGGTGATAACATTGATGCTCCGATGTTTACGGCTGATTCGCCTTTGGCGGGATCAGGCTCAGGTGTTTCCGTAGCGGACTCGCCTGGTGGTGGTTGGGTGCAGTCGTCTTGTGAAAATATCACAGGCTGTATCACACTAAAATTCACTAGAAATGGAGACTATGTAAAAGGCGCAGGCTTCCGTGCGGAAGTACAATGTACGCCTAGAGAAAATACCTATTTAGACTGCGGTAGAATCTTCGATTTCAATCGGGGTAGCAGCTATGTATCGGTAGCAGATTGTAGCTCAGGTACGCTTTATGTACCCATTCCAATTCCAGAATATTTGATGTGCGATGAGTATGGCACATTTGAGATAAGTGGCTCTTGCGTAGAAGGCTTACCTAAAACCGTAGAAGGTACGGGTACAGGCACAATCGGCGCAGAATTTCCTATTGGCGAGCATTTTATAGTGTTCACCACTTTGCCTTATGGCGATAAGGAATGTGTAGCGCATATCACGGTTCTGACTCCACCTTTGGCTTGCAATGACAATATTAATGTGTCTTTAAGCAGCGAGTGTATCGTGACGATTACACCCGACTTGATTTTGGAAGATGTATGTGAGCCAGATTACATCACACGCCCAATTGATGGTGCATTGATTCCTGCTTTCGATTATGAAATCACAGTTGACGCAATGGGCGATGCTCAAGTAATAGGCACTACTGTGGAGGGCTATCCATTAGTAGATTTTAGCAATGTAGCTTGTGGTACAGCTTTCGATGTAAATGTGAAACGCTACTACCTCAATGATGCCGATTGTGATGGCAATTACTTCGATGGATATGATTATGATGATACGCCCATCATGGATGAGTGTTGGGGACAAATCATCGTGGAAGATAAAGTAAAACCAGTCATTACGGCTGGTCCGCCCGCTTTAGCTATTCCTTGCTATGAAAATAATGGCATCTTAGATATTTTGAATGGCTTTTCGCCTAATGGAGAAGGCTTAGGCGGACAATTGTATTTGCCGCTATTAGATGCTACACTCAATATATCAGGCGCGCAAAGCCTGCAAGCAACAGAAAATTGTAAACTAGAATTTAGTGCTTCTGAATGGGAAGAAATGCCTATGGATTGCTCGGAAGAGCAGACCGTAACCGATTGGATGGGCAATACCTATGAAGCAGCCGTATTCGTAACCTATAAGCGCGATTTGCGTGCTAGTGACCGTTGTGGAAACGAGTCTATTTACACGCAAGAATTATTCGTGCTACAACCCGAATTTGTAGCTCCATTGCCAGAGATAGAAGTTTCATGTGACTTAGATATAGACCCACACGCATTGCAAGCAGCTTGGTTCGATTGGTTGGCGGATGGTCGTCCAGCCAACGACCCAAGAGCTGCTTATGCCGCTTATTTACCGAATTTTGATAATACATCTGTAACGGTAGTAGGTGGAAATCCTTTGACTAATGGCGACTATGAGGTAACTGATGCTTCAGGCGATGAAGTGCCAATTGATCTTTCGCACTCAGACTGTGGCTACGCGATTGATTGGACGGATGGCGACCCTATTCCGACTTGCGGTGGTGGCTATAAGTTTTTCAGAGAATGGACGGTATATAACTGGTGTAATGGCATAATTGAATTCAATGGTGCAATCCCGCAGATTATTAAGGTGAGTGATATTGACGCACCCGTTATTCTAGACAGTATTCCATACAACATCACCGATGTTACAGGAGAAGATTGCACAGGCAGTGTTACGTTCTATCCGCCAACTATCCGTGATGAATGTTCTAATGTAACTTCTTTCATCCAAATTGACACCGACACGCGTGTATTCGATTCGTACGGTGTCACCTTCGATGATTTTACGATAGGTGAAGAGGTAGTTATTAAAATGACAGCTACCGATGCTTGCGGCAATTCTTCTAGCCGTACCGACACTGTGATGATAAAAGATATAGTGCCACCAACCACGATTTGCGAGCAAATTCGCACCGTAGCACTCAATAATGATTGTACAGTAGAAGTACCAGCGAGTAGCTTCGATGATGGTAGCTATGATAATTGTGGTGGAGTCATCTTTGAAGTAGCGCGTATGGATGCAGACAGCGATGGCGATGGCTTCCCAGAGGAAGAAGATTATGGCGATAGAGTAGCATTCTCGGCTTTCGATTTAGAAAATGGCTGCGGTGGTACTACTATGGTGGTCTTGCGCGTATCAGATACGTATGGCAATTCCAATATTTGCATGGTAGAAGTGATGCTACAAGACAAAATTCCGCCAAGCGTAGAAGATGTTTATACCGAAGTAGCTTGCGACGACTCTTTCATCAACACCCTTATTGATTTGGCTGCTTTGGAAACGGAAAGCGAACGTGCGGACGTACTGATAAACTTGTTGACTACACAACAAATCGGAGCGTTGAGTAGCGATGACAACTGCTCAACTGGCTCCGGTTTGGATGTAGAAATTATAACAACCGATTTTTCAGGTTTCGATGTGACCTGTAGAAATGGGGTATTAAAATATTACTTCCATGTACTAGATAATTGTGGCAATCAATCTGCAACGCATCAAGGAACGATTATCGTGAACGAAGCGAATGATTGGTTCATTAACTTCCCTGCCGATGTAGAATTGCATTGTGAGGAAAGCAATGCTGGCTTCACACCATTAGAGCTAAATGATATGATGGTGAATAATGGCTGCGACAACTGGGGCTTAGAAGTAACCGAAGAAAAGTTTGAAACTTCAGAGGATGCTTGCTACAAGAAGGTCTTTACCTATCATTTCATTAACTGGTGTACTTGGAATCCAAGTAATTCAGAAATCGCGATTGTAGAGCGTCCAGAAGGATTAATTACCAATGAACTACATACCGTAGCGATACGCTTCCGCGATGTTTTCCAAAATGACCCTGCAACAGGTGAACTTTTGACTGATGCTCAAGGGCAATTCATTATAGGCGCAGATGGCATGAACGATATTGATGATGGAAACGAAGACTTTGATTTCAATCCAGGACAATATAACTCTGGCTTGACGACTAATTACATCTACCGTGCAATAGACGTGGATGGCAATGGTAGCAGTTCCTATCAAGAAACACGTAGTGGTTTGTCGCCTATTCAATTGCCACCAACGGTATTTGATGGACAAACTAGCCGAGTACTCACAGAGACAGAATTACTAAACGATGGCGATGAATCCGTAAATTTCGACATCTATGATGTAACAAACTCGCCAATTGACGGAGACTTTGTAATTATTGATAATTTCGATTCGCAAGATATTCCGACTTATAGCGTGACTTCACAGTTCTCAAATAGTGTGAAGACTTACGTAAGCGCGCAAGCATATGGCAATTTTGCGTACCGTCAAATAGTAAAACTCTACGACGACAATGCACCTACTATTGATGTGACCCAAGATGGTCCATTCTGTGGTGGTGAAGATGAAGTAGCGAATGGCGATGTGTGCAATGCCTTTGTAGATGTACGCTTCATCGTAGGCGATGGTTGTACGCTACCTGAGGATATGGACGTAAACTATCAGTTGAGTGCATTCGGTGGCGCGGCTGTGAATGACCCATTTGGCGCATTGGCGTATTTAGGCGATGGTGTATACCGTATCGAAGGCTACTACCCAATCCGCGATGGTGGTTTGCCAACGAATCATGCCTTTATAGTAAGTATAGTGGATGGTTGTGGTAATTCGGAAGTGCTAGAAATTCCATTCGAGGTGAAAGATTGCAAAGCACCTACGGCATACTGCTTATTCGGCTTAAGCGCGACCATGGATGAAAATGGTGAAGTACTACTTTGGGCTTCTGATTTCGATGCGGGCAGCAATGATTTCTGTACCGCAATGGAAGATATTCGCTTGACCTTCGCTGACCCTGCACTTTATCCTGATTCTACAAGCCGCACTTTCCGTTGTGCTGATGGCGAAATAGGAACGGTACAAGTATTCCTTTGGGCGCAAGATTTGGTAGGTAATACCAGCTTCTGCGAAACCTTTATCACGATACAAGGCAGTAGCGGTTGTTCCACTTCAAGCGGTGCGGCTGCGACTATTGGTGGCGATATTATGACGACTAACGATGAGTACTTGGAGAGTGTAGAAGTAACGCTTTCAGGCTCGGCAGGCGAAATGGCAGAAATGATGGGCGATGGCACCTACCACTTCGATGAGGTAGACTTGGGCTATGACTATACCGTTACGGCTTACAAAAATGATGGCGCACTCAATGGCGTATCTACCTTCGATTTGGTACTTATGAATCGCCATGTACTGAACACGCGCCCATTAGAAGATCCATATCAGTTGATTGCGGCAGATATTAACAATTCGGGTGGCGTAAGTACTTTCGATATTGTATTGCTTCGCAAATTGATTTTGAATATTGATACCGAATTTACACAGAATACCTCTTGGCGATTCATTCCAATGGATTTTGAATTTACAGATCCAATGAATCCCTGGGCAACACCATTTCCAGAAGTCATCAATATCAACAACTTCTCCGAAGAGGATTTGAATGCAGACTTCATGGCAATTAAAATCGGTGATGTAAATGGTAGCGCAAGCGCAAGCAATAATGCTCAAAATGTAGAAGGCCGCAGCCAATGGACAAATAAAGAACTACAAGTGCGCGCTATCGAAACCTTCGAGGGCTATCGCTTAGACTTCTATGCACCTGAGCTAGTGGACTTGGATGGTTTCCAATTCAGTCTCGATTTTGATGCACATAGCTTAGAAATGGCAGGCTTCGATGCAGGCGTATTGAATGCAAGTAATTTTGGCTTAAATAGAGTAAGCGAAGGCTTAATTTATGTAAGCTGGAATACCTTCGGTGCGCATGATTGGACGGGCAGCGACAAATTGTTTAGCCTGAGCTTCAACACAAGTGCAACTGCCGAAATAGAAGAGTTAATGGAAATCAGCACCGATGCACTACAAGCAGAAGCCTACGATAAGAACGGCGAATTCTACGGCTTGGCAATGAAATGGATAGGTGGCAAATTAGATAAGCCAGTCTTATACCAAAACACGCCAAATCCATTCAAGCAAAGCACGACGATTGCCTTTGAATTGCCAGAAGCAGGCAATGCCAGCATCGAAGTACGCGACCTAACGGGCAAAACACTTAGCGTGCTACAAGGCGAATTCGAGCAAGGCTATAACACTGTCACCATTGATAAAAATACACTACCACAAGCTGGAGTATTCTACTATAGTTTGAAAACAGCAAGCCATCAAACAACCAGAAAGATGATTTTGATTAAATAGCGTAGTGTACTATTGCGGAAGGGCAGTCCAATGGGGCTGCTCTTCTTTTGCTTAGTAAAAGAGAGAAACGAGCCCATTTCATTGAGTGAATTGTGAATGACTGAATGAGCGAATGAAGTTTAGAGTTATTCACTCATTCAAAATTTTTTCATTTACTCATTGAGTCTTTACGCTTCTAAAAGTAGTCTCAAATCTCAAATCTTACTATCTCACATCCATCCAAAAACACATTAATTTAAAATTTAATACCAAAAAACATTCTAGGGTTCTCTAGAATTCCTTTCTTTGTCCTATATTAAGGACATGCATTATGCGTACCTTTGCATGCAAGCATAGAGTATTAGTATTCAAAATCAACTTTTCCATTATTCTATATATTTACATGTTTTGACAATTAGCTTTTAATCGCTAGTAGGTAGCTTCTGTTAAAGAATGGCTTAAAGCGAACAAGCAAGCATAAGTTGCGTAATAGCAATTACCTATTTAACAGTAGATTTTACCTAAATACAGGGATGTGATTTTTATTCCCGCAGAAAAAGTGGGATTTTCGCGCTACATTCCTGAAACAAATTCTAATACAACTAGTAGAAATGAAAGTGAGAAAATTACTAATTATAGTCCCTGTGTTGCTGTGTTGTTTTGTACACCTTCAAGCACAAGTTACACTCTCTACCACCAGTCATCAGGTAGAGCGAGGCGATATCTTTGCAGTAGATGTGAAAGCAAAAGGCTTTGCTGGACTCATCAGTATGCAATACACTATCAAGTGGGATTCTACGGTTTTACGCCTGCTTTCTATAGGCGATTACAAGCTAGAATACTTGGATGATGATAAATTTGGCGCATTTAGCGATGCTTTGACCTTTGCTTGGATAGACCAATCCACTATGGGTATCAACATGGACGACGACGCTACGCTCTATACCATACAATTTGAAGCGATTACAGATGCAGGTAGTACGATTTTTGAGTTTACAGATAGCCCTACTGCTATAGAGATAGTGGATAGCAATAGCGAACTCGTAGAATTAATAGGTGAAGGCGGCACGATACAAGTGGGAGAAATGACAAGCGTGGAGCAACTGGCTACCTACGGAATGCACTTACACCAAAACGACCCGAACCCTTTCCGCAACGAAACAAGCATCAAGCTGGATGTAAACGATGCTTTCGAAGGCGAATTCGCTGTCTTCGACCAATCAGGTAAAAAGATATACTCAGATTATAAAACGTTCACTAGCGGGACACATGTCATCAAGTTACAAAGTGATTTGTTTCCAGCAGCAGGCGTTTACTATTATCAATTATTAACGGAAAATATTACTAGAACAAAGCGTATGCTTTTTGTTCGATAATACCTCCTCGGAGGTTCAAGTCGGTTTAAGTATAAAAAATAAGTATTTTGAATTTTGATGATTTTAATTTTTAAATTCAAAATTTGATATTCAAAATCATACTCAAACCGATAAGCCACTAAATCCCGTCTGCTTAAGCTTACTTGCATAAGGAATGATGGAATAATAAATTGATTATCAATTTGTTATCAAAATCGTTCTAAAGAAACAGCAGACCTTTATACCGATACACAATGCAGCTTTTTTGTCTAAACCTTTCCCAAACTCCGACTGTGATGAAATATTTATACACAAGTCTACTAATCGTATGCTGTAGCTTTGCGACTGCCTTCGCGCAACCAACATTTACGATTACACCTTCCACTACTGCGCCTGTCGATCCGGGCGAAACGATCACTTTTGATGTGACCGTTAGCAATTTCACTAATATTTTAAGTATTCAATTTAATATTGAATGGGATCCTACTATACTAGGATTTATTTCGGTGGATAATCCGAACAGTACCGATTTTCCTGGCTTAGGTACTAGTAATTTCGGAGCGAATGCTTCTAATACAGATGCTGGAAGATTTAGTGTGTCGTGGTTTGAAGGTAATCTTTCTGCCGTGACCGTTCCCGATGGTACTAGGATGTTTTCATTTTCTCTAAGTAGTGTAGCGGGCGGTTCTTCTTCAGTAGGCATAGCGACGGGAGGAAGAGAAGTGATAGATGGCAATGAACAAGAGCTTAGTCTCGATTCTAGCGATACTTCTATTACCGTAAATGGTGGAACAGGACCAACTTGTACGGATGGTATCCAAAATGGCGATGAAACAGGCGTAGACTGTGGTGGTAGCTGTGCAGCTTGTACCACTACACCAACTTGTACGGACGGCATCCAAAATGGAGACGAAACAGGCGTAGACTGCGGCGGTAGCTGCGCGCCTTGTACGACCACGCCAACTTGCACCGATGGTATGCAAAATGGCAATGAAACAGGAGTGGATTGTGGTGGTAACTGCCCTCCTTGTAATACAGGCGGAGGCGATGGCTTTGGTTTAATAGCTGCTTCTAGAACCGTAATGCCAGGCGAGCAATTCTGCTTGGATATTACTACTCAAGACTTTACCAATTTGGTCGGTATGCAGTTTAGTCTCAATTGGGATAATTCGGTCTTACAGTTTGATATGGTACAATCCATTACAAACATCATTCCTGACTTTGTCGATGCTAATATTGGACTGACAGAGGTGAATAGTGGTGCGATTCGGGTACAATGGAATCCAAATGATTCTTCACAAGGTTATATGCTTCCTGATGGTACTATCTTATTCCAAGTTTGCTTTACAGCTATCGGCTCAAATGGCACTAGCTCAAGTGTGTCATTTACGAATAGTCCATTATCAATTGAGGTATTAGATGTCAATCTTAACCTTATTGACCCTGCTAATACCAATGGTTTAGTAAGCATACAAGGAGATGTAGAGCCACCAGCAAATTGCCCTCCAGATGCCTCACCATTTTGTATTGCTAATGAAACAGCAGGATTAAACGAAACAATTTGTGTAGCTGTAACGGCACAAAATTTTAATAATATAGCGAGTTTCCAACACAGCATGAATTTTGATGCGAATAGCTTGGAATTTGTAGAAATTATAAACTCAGGCAATTTGCCAGGGCTTGCGGATGCTAACTTCAACCTTGCTAATGCAGCGAGTGGCTCTTTAGCTGTTTCGTGGGTAGAACCTAATATTGACCCACTTACACTAGCCAACGGCACAGAACTTTATCAAATATGCTTTATTTTAAGGGTAGCAGGTACGCATACCATTAGTTTTGGTAGCAATCCTGTACCTATTGAAATCACAGATGGAAATAGTGAACTCGCATTTAATGGAGCAAATGGCTCGATTACATTAGGCGATAGTGATCCATGTGCAACTGCACCTGCCATCAGCATTACAGGCACTGTGACAGATATTTCTTGTAGAGGAGAAAGTACAGGTGCTATTGATTTAAGTGTCTCAGGCGGTAGTGGTAGTGGTTATACTTTTGCTTGGTCAACGGGTCCAACTTCAGAAGACTTAAGCAATGTTACGGCAGGTTCTTATACTGTAATGGTATCCAATGCTTGTGGTGATAATTCGATGACCTTCATGATTTCAGAACCAACTGATGGCATTAATCTGACAACTACCGTTACATCTGATGTAAACTGTGCTGGTGAAATGAATGGTGCTATTGAAGCCGTAGCAAGCGGCGGTACAGGAAATCTTACTTTTGCCTGGACAGGTGCAAATGTACAACAAGGCGTAGGTACGCAATCAGGACTTGCAGGCGGAAGCTATACCGTAACGGTAACAGATGGTAGCGGTTGTACCGTTTCACAAACGGTCACAGTTAGCGAGCCAGCGGCCTTATCTGCCAATCCAGATGTACAAGACGTAGGCTGTGGTGGCACAAATGATGGTTCTATTGACTTGAATCTTTCAGGTGGTACAGCAGGCTATACTGTCAATTGGAATGATGGTGGCACAGGCGAAATGCGAACGGGACTTGGCATGGGAGACTATACGCCAACCGTAATGGATGCCAATGGCTGTACCTTAAATATAAATACCCTGAGCCTCTCAGGAATGGGCTCACCAATAAGTGTCACTAGTACTAATGTTATGGTGACATCGGATATGAATGGCGAAATTAACCTTATGATTTCGGGCGGAACTGCGCCTTATACTGTAAACTGGACTGGACCTGGTGGCTTCTTCGCTGATAATATAGAGGACTTAACTGGTATTACTAGTCCAGGCGTATATGTAGCTACTATTACAGATGCCAATGGTTGTACTTTTGAGTATACTGAATCCCTAGCGCAGCCTATTGCATTTTCTGCTGACATTCAAAATGCTTGTGACGGTGGAACCAATGGAAGCATTACTGTTTTGGTATCAGGTGGAGTGTTAGATTATACTTACAATTGGACAAATGCAGGAAATACGCTAGATGAAACTACAGGTACTTTGGCAGGCGTAGGTACAGGTACATATATTTTAGAAGTGACAGATGCCGCAGGTACAGTACATGTAGAGTCTTTTACCGTTGAAGTGTCAGAAGCATTTTCAATAGACCCTACTATTACAAATGAAACCATGAGTGGCATCAATGATAATGGTGCGATTGCATTAACGGTTTCAGGCGGTTCAGGTACGCTTTCCTATACTTGGAGCGATGATAATACGGCTACTACAGCGAGTAGAACAGACCTTTCGGCTGGTGACTATATGGTAACCATTAGTGACGCGAATGGCTGTACGCAAGTCGAGACATTCACCGTTGGCTATGAGCCATCAGCACCAGAAGCAAGTGGCTTTTCTACTACCGATGCAAGCTGCGATGGTGTAGCGGATGGTTCGCTATCCTTTAGCTTAACGAATGGTGATCCAAACTATGTAATCACACTATTAAATACATCTACAAATATTCCCGAAACAGAAACTTTAGACGAATACAATCCTACCTACACCAGAACAGGCTTAGCAGCAGGACGCTATGATATTACAATAGTAGATGCCAATGGTTTAGAAGCGACTACTACAGTTACTATTGCTGCTCCAGAAGCATTCAGCGTGGCAGGCATTGTAGCTTCTGCTACGGATGAAGTAGATTGTAATGGCACTATTAACCTTAATGTTTCAGGCGGATCTGGCGATTATATGTATGAATGGAGCAATGAGGAAAGCTCACGAGATTTACTTTCTGTTTGTCCTGGTGATTATATGGTTACTATTACAGATTCCAATGGTTGCTCGCAAGTAGAAAGTTTTAATTTGACCCTGTTTTTTGCAGATGGTGTCACCAATCCAACGCTTTGCCCACAAGGAGATGCAACAGGTAATGTTGATTTGAATGTCAATGGTGGACTTGCTCCATTTACGTATAGCTGGACGGGACCTGAAGGCTTCACAGGCGCGACTGATACCGAAGACTTAATCGGCGTACCAGCAGGTGAATATACTGTCGTCATCACGGATGCCGCGAATGTAGCTATCACACAGACCTTTACGGTAGGTTCTACATCCTCTTTGGCAGTACAAGTGATGAATGACCAAAATCAAAATGGCTTTGGTGTAAGCTGTAATGGCTCGACAGATGCAGCATTAATCGCTATTGGTCAAAATAGCGACCAGTATGCCTACGTATGGCGCGATGCAGCAGGCTCAGAATTGAGTACTACTGCCAATCTCTCCAATGTAGGAGCAGGCACATATTCAGTAGAAGTAACAGATAATCAGAATTGTGTAGTGACTAGTTCGATAGAGGTAATAGAACCAACGGCTCTCAGTCTAGTTTCAGACATATTAGACATTGAATGTAGCGGCGATGGCAATGGTGAAATTATGATAGTAGCCGATGGTGGTGTACGCAATACTGATAATACATACAACTATACTTGGAGTCATGATGCAGATAATAATTTCCCAGCAGCCATAGGCTTACTTGGAGGAACTTATGTCGTGACAGTCACGGATGCAAATAACTGTACGATAGTAGATAGCTTAACGGTAAGTGCGCCTGATAGCTTAACGCTAACTGTGGATGTAACGCCCTTCGATATATTTAATGCAGGCTCTGCCATAGCAAATGTAATGGGAGGAACGCCACCTTATCGCTACAATTGGACGCAAAATGCTACTGGAGAACCAGCAGGCGTAAGTACAGCAATCGAAGATGTCAATAGAGAAATGGTACTAGACCTACAAGTGACAGATATAAATGGTTGTACAGTAAGCGCATCCGAAATTAGTATATTTAATATGACGGATTGCTTGACTTCAACACCCGTTATCACACCAAACGGTGATGGCTTGAATGAGCTATTTGTGATTCAATGTCTAGGACTCTATCCTGAGAATAAGCTAGAAATCTATAGCCGTTGGGGACAATTGGTGCATGAGCAAGCAGGCTACGATAATACTTGGGATGCACGCGATGCCAATGGTCAGCCTCTGCCAGCAGGTGCATACTTTTATGTGTTCTCTTATACCGACCAAAACGGTAATGACGTAGAACCAATTAAAGGTGCAATTACAATATTGAATAGAGAATAAAAACGGGTATTAGGTACAAGGTATTAGGTCAGTAGTGTTTCGGTTAGTTGAATTACCAAATCTTACTAAAACTAAAATACCTAATACTTAATACCTTGTACCTAATACGAAATAAACTTTTTCCTAAGACCGACAGACAATATAAAAGCAGCATGAAAAATTGTTTACTCTTAATCGGTGCTTTAGTTTTACTATGCACGAACCTACAGGCCCAATTACACGAAGAAAATGTCTTTGGACAATATACCCTCAACCATGCACTCGTCAATCCAGGTGCAACCGGCTTTGCGGAAACGCATCTCGCACAAATGAATATTAAGTCGAATTGGGCGGGCTTTCCAGGCTCTCCAAAAACCTACGCGCTGAACTACAATGGTGCTGTAAGTCCAGTACTAGGGCTTGGTATTACTGTACGCTCGGAAAATGTAGCGATGCTTACGCGCTTGCATGTAGCACCGAGTTTTGCTTGTCGTTTTCAGGTGAGTGAAGATTTGAAACTAGCAGGTGGACTTACTGCCGAGTTCACTACACGCCGCTTATCCGACGCTGTGTTAGCGAATAAATTTTACGAAGGAGGCGATGATATTGTACAGGAAAACATCACTGGCGTACGCTACTTTGATGTATCGGCAGGCTTTTATGGTGCTTATAAAGAGAATACCTTCTTTGGGGTGAGTCTACCAAATGCAGTGCAGACACGTTTAAATACTATTATATCAGAGATAGATACTACTAGTGCTAACTTCAAATCTTTTACCTTTTTACTGGGGCATAAAATATATGTAAAAGATCAAGACTTTTCTGTAGAGCCTTCTATCTTAGTAAAGAGGATAAATGATGTATACACGTCTCCCGTACAAGTAGATTTCAATATATTGACCCGTTTCTTAGAAGAGCGTTTAGCGGCAGGCTTAACCTATCGCTATGGCTTGAATGACGGTGGTGTCTTGAGTATTTTATTAGGAACAAAGGTGACTGCTTTCAAGGTGTATTATTCTTATGATGTATCCTTTGGGCAATTCCAATCCTATAGTGGCGGGGCGCACGAAATTACACTTGCCTTTGATTTAAAAGGAGAAGATAATCGCTCTCGTCGTAAGCGACAAATGAGAAGAAAACGTAGATAAGTTTGATGAGCGTAATCTTGACTTTAAAGCCAAGATTACGCTCTACCAATCAATAAATTACTGAAAAACTGTATATCATAATTATATTTTTCCCATAAATTAAATATATTTGCGTACATAACGAATTATAATCCATCGGATTCTACGTGTCAAACTTACCTTCAAATATTTATCTCTTCACGTACTTTTATTCCTTTGGATACACATACATTAGCTAATGACTCTAGCTTGCAAAGGCTAGATAATTATAGCGTTCTAATTGATTTATTTAGGACATTAGCATGATTACAAGAGGCATATGCCTCCTAAAGTATACTTAAATCGGTTTTTGGGATGGCCTCTCTCTAAGGGATTCGGAGAGGGGCTTTTTATTTTTGGTTCTCCAACAAATCCCGTGCCGAAGCCGAAGAAAAAGAAAACACAACACTAGCCGTCGGGCGTTTTTGCGTTTTCTTTTTCTTCGTCCACGGAATTTGTCAGAGAACGTTATTTTTTGATCTTTTGCCCTCTAATAAAATCCTGATTGTTACACTTCCAAAGCTACTCTTCTTCTCCAAAAGCATATAATTTTCTGTATTTTGCTATAATTTTAACATTTTAGGTCAAAAAAGTTCATATTGACCAATTTTCCGTTGATTCTTTTATTAGGAAAGCCCTATAATTTAGCTGCATGCTACTTAGAAGCTGTTTTAAAACCTATGGTTGGAATTTCTGCCCGCTATTTTTTTGTCTATTTTTTGATTTTTTGAACTGCATAGTCCTTCTACGGAGCGAAAAAAATCAAAAAATAGACGAAAAAATAGCGACGCAGAAAAACAAGTAGAGGTTTTAAAACAGCTTCTTACAAAGGGGAACATGGCTAAAACAGTATTAAATATTCTAATTTTTTATACAAATTCTATTCGTACTTAACAAGAAATTTTTGCATGTATCTTAGTTCCCTTTTTTAAGTTCCAGATTACAGAAGACGTAGTGTTGGCGTATTTTTTTATTCTATTGACGAATTTTTGTAGTAGTGTATTGTTACCATTAGCTTGTTGTTTTTCCTTTATTTGTTTTGTGTAATAGTTTTTACGCAAAATTTTATTCTATATCATAAAATAAGCATTGCTTTTGTTCTTTAGTGACAGAGCATTGTTGTTCAACAAGCATAAAACATTTTATGTATCTCCTTGGCTACGACATTGGAAGTTCATCCATTAAGGCGGCAATTGTAGAACAGGCTACAGGTCATATTGTAGCTTCTACGCAGTCCCCCTCTACGGAGATGAGTATAGAGGCTAAGCAGGCAGACTGGGCAGAGCAAGCACCAGAATTGTGGTGGAAACATGTATGTTTAGCTACTCAAATCTTATTGACTAAGCATAATGTTGATGCAAAGGATATTAAAAGCATAGGTATTTCTTATCAAATGCATGGCTTAGTACTTATTGATGAGGAGCAGCAAGTACTTCGCCCATCTATAATATGGTGTGATAGCCGTGCAGTAGACATAGGTAATCAAGCTTTTAAAGAACTCGGAGCGGAAACATGCCTAAAACATCTACTAAATTCGCCGGGCAATTTTACAGCTTCTAAATTAAAATGGGTAAAAGACAACGAACCCAACATTTATAATAAAATACATAAAATTCTACTACCAGGGGACTATATCGCTATGCGTTTGACAGGTGAAGCCCTTACTACTCCTAGCGGCTTGTCGGAGGGGATTTTATGGGATTTTATAGCAGAGGATGTAGCAGATATAGTATTGAATCATTACGGTTTAGATAGGGACCTTATTCCGACTTTAACACCTACTTTTTCTTTACAAGGAAGATTGACGCAAGAAGCAGCTGAAATGACTGGCTTGTCGGTTGGTACACCCATTACTTATAGAGCTGGAGACCAACCTAATAATGCACTTTCATTGAATGTGCTGCAGCCAGGCGAAGTAGCTGCTACTGGAGGTACTTCAGGAGTAGTGTATGGTATAGTAGACAAGCCCGTATATGATAAACAATCTCGAGTAAACGGCTTTGCTCATGTCAATCATACAAAAGTAAATCCGCGCATAGGCGTATTGTTATGTATAAATGGCGCAGGTATTCAATATAAGTGGATTCGTGAAAATATGACTTTGAGTAGGTTCACGTATCAAAAAATGAATGAAATAGCAGCAGCAGTTCCTGTAGGTTCAGATGGCTTACGAATATTGCCATTTGGGAATGGAGCAGAGCGTATGTTAGGCAATCGTGCTCCTGGAGCGCATGTAAGCAATTTACAGTTCAATCGTCACACCAATGCACATCTTTATCGTGCTGCTCTAGAAGGTATTGCTTTTTCATTCATACATGGCGTACAAATTTTGCAGGATATGGGTATAAATGCCTCTGTAATTCGAGTAGGCAATGACAATTTATTCCGTTCTAAAATTTTCTCTGAAACAATTAGTAATTTACTCAACTGCTCAATACAATTAATAGAGACTACAGGAGCCGTTGGTGCAGCAAAAGCTTCGGGAGTAGCAATAGGGGCATATGATTCCATTGAAGAAGCAATGGCGCAGCAGGATAAAATTGCTACTTTTGAACCACACTCTACAAATGACGCATATAAAGCTGCCTATGCAACTTGGTCGGAAGATTTAGGAAAAACAATGCGATAAATGGTGTGAATTTTTTTTTAATTTACGCTATTTTTAATTTAAAATACTGGTTCTTTGACGACCAAAGTTGTCAAAGAACAAAAATACTAAACACACTCTCGTCAAGAAAACATCTTCTAGGCTAATGAGAGCCAAAACAGGAGGTGTATATTTTTTTAACGTAAAATTTTTTCGAGTATGAAACGTAATCTCTTTTACTCTTTACAATTCCATGGGAAGAAGCTGAGTCTGCTCCCCATGCTTTTACTATTTTGTGCTACTATGATGGCCCAAAATGTAAAAGTGAATGGAACTGTAGTAGATGAAGATGGTATAGGTCTACCAGGGGTTAATATTTTAGTAGTAGGTACTACTACAGGTACAATTTCCGACGTAGATGGTAACTACGAACTTACTGTCCCTCAAGGCTCAGAAATTCAGTATTCTTTTACAGGCTACGCTTCTCAAACATTTACTGCTAATTCAAATGGTGCAATCAATGTATCAATGGCTACGGATGCAGAAGTATTGGGTGAAGTAGTTGTCACGGGCTATTCTTCGCAACGCAAGCGCGACATCACGGGAGCGGTAGCAGTAATTGATTCCGAAGATTTGAATCAAGTAGCTGCCACTAGTTTTATCCAAAAACTAGAAGGACAAGCTACAGGGGTGAATATCTCTACATCTGGTGCGCCGGGTGCAGCAACAGCAGTACGTATTCGTGGTATATCTTCTTTCCAGAATAACGATCCACTTTATATCATTGATGGTGTACCTGTAAAGGATGCATTTGGTACGGGCTTCAACCCAAATGATATTGAGTCTATTCAGGTATTGAAGGATGCTTCTGCTGCCTCTATCTATGGTGCACGTGCGAACAATGGTGTCATCATCATTACTACCAAAAAGGGGAAGTCAGGTAAAGCAAGAGTAACTTATGACACTTATTATGGCGTTCAAACGCCAGTTGGTCAGTACAATTTGATTACCAATCCTGCTGATTACTCTGAGGTAGTTTGGAGGGCACATGAAGTAGCGGGTTTAGAAGTACCGGAATCTGTGCCTTACGCATTTGGTCGTGGTCAAATTCCTGATTACATTTTCCCTTATGCTGTTGGTGGTGGCAGTGTAGATGAAAGCACTTATAGCTATCCTGATAACTTAATCATGCGTGCCAACCAATCGGGTACAGATTGGTGGGATGAGGTATTCGATCCAGCACCTATTCAAGAGCATAACCTAGCGGTTTCTGGTGGTACAGATGCAAGTAATTACTACATCTCTGCTAGTTATCTTGATCAGCAAGGTACTATGATTCATACAGACTTTGAACGCTTGGCATTGCGTGCAAATTCTAATTTTAAAGCAGGTGAGCGTTGGAATTTCGGAGAGAATTTCTCTTTCACTCGTTCCACATCAGTGGGGCAGCCAGGTGGCAACCAAGATGAAGGGAACATCATGACGCAAATCCTAAAAGCACAGTCTATCATTCCTGTCTATGATGTATCAGGAGTAAACTTTGCAGGTGGTAAGTCGAATGGTTTAAGTAATGGTTCTAATCCTGTTGCGCTGCTTACACGCAACAAAGATAATCGTGGTCGTTTCTATCGTGCTTTAGGTAATGCTTATGCAGGTCTTGAAATCATTGATGGTCTAACGGCTAAAACAAGTATCGGATTGGATTTCTTCCAAAATGCTACAGGTGGCTTCCGTTTCCCGACTTGGGAAAATTCTGAGCCTAATACAACGAATGGCTGGAGTGAGGAAAATCAAAATGGTTTGACTTGGACTTGGACAAACACATTGAACTACGCACAATCATTCGGAAAGAGTAATGTGAATCTTTTAGTAGGTTATGAAGCAATCAAAGGACAAAGTCGTACAATCGGTGGTTCTTTGACAAACTACTTCACAACCGACATCAATGCATGGTACTTGAGTACTGGTTTGGCTGATCCTGATACACGTACAGTATATAGTTATGGTGGATTCAGCACCTTAGCTTCTGCTTTTGCCAAAATTGACTATGGTTTCGATGACAAATACATCATCAGTGCAACGGTTCGTCGCGATGGTTCGTCTAACTTCGGCGACGAAAAATATGGTGTATTCCCCGCAGTAAGTGTGGGCTGGAGAATTGCAGGAGAAGATTTCTTGAAAGATAGTGATATCATTGACGATTTGAAGATACGTGCAGGTTGGGGTGTCACGGGTAATCAAGAAATTCCTGGTGGTAATGCCTTCGACCGTTTCGGTGGTGGACCGGGTAATTCTTTCTACGCTATCAACGGTGGTAATACACTTGCTACTGGTTACGCTTTGACAAATCGTGGAAATGCTAATACAAAGTGGGAAGAAAATACGTCATTGAATGTTGGTTTGGATGCCGTTTTATTAGAAGGTAAAATAAACTTCGTATTTGACTGGTACGATAGAACAACAGATGGTCTATTGTTCAATCCTGCATTGCCAGCAACAGCAGGTCTTGCAGGTGCTCCATTCGTGAACATCGCAGAAATGCAAAATACAGGTATCGACATCTCAGCAAGTTACCGTGATAATTTCGGAGACTTAGGTATCGACATCGGAGCAAACTTTGGTACTTATACCAACACTATTCTCGATGTAGATGGAGAATCGGAGTCTTTCTTCGCACCAAACTCTGGCACACGTGTTGGACTTATCAATATTAATCAAGTTGGAAGCTCAATTGGTACATTCTATGGTTTCCAAGCTGATGGCATCTTCCGTAGCCAAGCAGAAGTAGACGCACATGCAACACAAGATGGTGCTGCTGTAGGTCGTCTCCGCTTCAAGGATATTAGTGGCGATGGCGTTATCAACGATGATGATTTAGGCGTTATCGGTAGCCCACACCCAGACTTTACACTTGGTTTCAACCTCGGTTTGACATACAAGAATTTTGACCTTTCAACATTCTGGTTTGCCTCTGTTGGTAACGAAATTTACAACTATAACCGTTTGTTTGAAGTATTCCGTTTCTTCAACACCAATGTACGCACAGAAGTATTGGAGCGTGCTTATCACCCAACACTTAATCCTAATGGTGATTGGCCTTCATTGGATGAGAATGATACTTTCTCTGAGCGTCCATCTGATTTCTACGTAGAAGATGGTTCATACCTACGTGCTAAGGTGATTCAGTTAGGTTATACACTGCCATCATCAGTATTGAGCAACTTGAACATGAGCCAATTCCGTATTTATGTTCAAGCACAAAATCCATTCACAATTACAAACTACAGTGGTATTGATCCAGCGCTTTCTAACTTTGATGTGCGTGATAATACAGATCAGTTTATGGGTATTGACTTCGGTAACTACCCAGGTTCTAGAGTAATGATGATTGGTTTGAATGTTGGATTCTAATTTATTTAGATTTGAGATTTGCTAGATTCGAGATGTGAGATTCTTATTAGTTTTGTCTTACATCATAAATCTTCCCCGATAACTATCGGGGTATGTCTAGTAAAAAAATGACAACAATTTAGCATTGTCATAAGCTGATAAGTAGCTAATACTTAATATCTTGTGACGGATACTAATTTTTAATTAAAAGATATTTATAAAATGAAAAAATATATTGTCCAAATACTTGCAGCAGTATTATGCATCGCGGTGCTATACTCTTGCTCGGAGGACTTCCTAAATGCACCACCACAGGGTGCATTGGATGAAGGTACGCTTGCAAATGAAGGGGGCGTAGAAGCATCATTAATCTCGGCATACTCTATGCTAGATGGCTGGGGCGAACAATGGGGCGCAGGACCAACATGGCCAACCGCAGGTAGTAACTGGGTTTGGGGTAGTGTTGCTTCTGATGACGCTTATAAAGGTTCTGAGCCAGGTGACCAGGGAGAAATTTCACAAGTGGAACTTTTCCAATGGACACCAGGAAATACCTATTTTGATGCTAAATTTAAAGCATTATATGAAGGTGTTGCACGCTCAAATGCAACATTGAAGTTGAAAGGTAACATAAAAGATCTACCTTCTGATGTCGCAACAAGAATAGAAGGAGAAGCACAGTTCCTGAGAGCGCACTATCATTTCGATGCATATAAAATGTGGAAAAATATTCCTTATTACACAGAGGAAGATACAGATTTCCGCAAGCCAAATACAGCAGATGCAATTCCATTGATTATAGCTGACTTTGAAGCAGCGATAAGCAAGCTACCTGTCGACCAAGCAGAGCTAGGGCGTGCCACAAAAGGTGCTGCTCAGGCTTATTTAGCAAAAGTACAGATGTTTGCAGGAGATTTCGCATCAGCAAAGTCTAATCTACAAGCAGTAGTGAATAGTGGTAAGTATGCACTAAGCCCATGCTTCCATGATATGTTCTCTACGGCTGGTGAGAGTGGTTCAGAAATGGTATTCTCTATTCAGTCATCTGTAAACGATGGAACATCAGAAGGACAAAATGGTAACTTCGCAGATCGTTTGAACTTCCCACACGGTGGTAGTCCATTCGGTTGTTGTGGTTTCCACCAGCCTTCTCAAAACTTGGTAAATGCACACAAAGTAGATGCTAACGGACTTCCAATGTTTGGTACATTCAACGATTCTGATGTAACGATTGATACACCAGTAGATCCGCGTTTAGACTGGACAGTTGGTCGTGATGATGTACCTTACCTAAACTGGGGCGTACACACGCCAGAATGGATTCGCTCTCGTGAATGGGCAGGGCCATTTAGCCCTAAGAAATTCTCACACGCAGATGGTGAGCAAAGTTCTGTAGGATGGGCAAATATCCAGTTAGGGCCTATCAATATGCCTATTATTCGCTACTCTGACGTACTGCTAATGTTGGCAGAATGTGAAGTAGAAACTGGAAACTTGGAAGCTGCTCGTGCTTTGGTAAATCAAATACGTGAACGTGCAGGCAACTGCGCACAAGGTCCAGATGGTGGTGCAACAGCTATTGATGATGCAGGTATCACTTGGGCAACTTATGCAGTAGGTACATATGATGATGCTTGGACAGATGCAGGTGCAGCAAGAGCAGCAGTCCGTATGGAGCGTCGCATTGAGTTGGCATTGGAAGGACACCGTTTCTTTGATTTACGTCGTTGGGGTGTTGCTAAGCAAGTATTGAATGATTATCACGCTGCTGAAGCAACACGTCGTTCTTATATCTCTGCGGCTTCACCTTACGAAGATCGTCACGACCTTTATCCACTTCCATCTGTACAGATTGAGTTGAGTAAAGTAAATGGTGATGCGCAGATTGTACAAAACCCAGGTTGGTAAAACAATAGCTTGGTATAGTAGCTTAAAGTTGATTAATTTAATTTACAATATACTAAGCTCTACACCAATAATATAGTTTCATACATTTCTGTAAATATTTGAATTGAGCTTGTCTTCTTTGGAGGGCAAGCTCCTTTCCATTTCTATACGAAAAATCATAAATCTGCAATCCGAAATCAGACAAATCATAAATCACAGATATATGATTGATGATTTAAGATTTATCTGATTGATGATTTTTTCTTCCAATTAGTAAGTCAATGCTTAAATCTTATCTTTACTCACCTTTTTCGATAAAAAAGATCACTTTCTTTGCGATATTACTATTTTTAATTTCCTGTGCAAAAGATCAAGATAATACTGCGGTTAGTCCCGAAACAGAAACATCTAAAACACCCAAAAATGCACTTTTCCAAAAGCAAATTCCTGAACGAACAGGCATCAACTTCATCAATAAGGTAAAAGACACCGAACTTTTCAATGTTCTCACCTATCGCAATTTCTATAATGGCGGAGGCGTAGCCGTAGGCGATATAAATAAAGACGGCTTAGCAGATATTTACTTTACTGCCAATATGGAAAGCAACAAACTCTATCTAAATAAAGGCGATTGGCAATTTGAAGATGCCACCGAAAAGGCAGGCGTAGGCGGCACACGCGCATGGAGTACAGGCGTGATAATGGTAGATATAAACGCAGACGGTTGGCTCGATATTTACGTCTGCAACTCTGGCGATGTGGAAGGCGATAATAAAGAAAACGAACTCTTTATCAATAATCAAGATGGAACCTTCTCAGAACAAGCTGCTGCTTATGGACTGAATAATAAAGGTTTCACTACCCACGCTTCTTTCTTTGATTATGACCTCGATGGTGATTTAGATTGCTACATCCTCAACAATAGCTTCAAAGACCCTAAAGAAATGATGCTGCATCGTTCATCACGCGACCAAAGAGATGAAATGGGGGGCGATAAATTGATGCGAAACGAAGGCGGTAAATTCGTAGATGTGAGTGCAGAAGCAGGAATTTATGGTAGTTCCATTGGTTTTGGATTAGGCGTATCGGTGAGTGACCTCAACCATGATATGCTACCCGATATTTATATCAGCAATGACTTTTGGGAGCGCGATTATCTCTACTTTAATCAAGGCGATGGTACATTTTCCGAAGAATTGGTGGAGCGTATCAGCGTTTGCTCCGTTTCGAGCATGGGCGCTGATATAGCAGACATCAATAATGATGGGCATTATGAAGTTTTCACAACCGATATGCTTGCTGCGGATAACTACCGTCTAAAAACGCAGACGCAATTTGACCCTTTCCGCTTAGAAGAACTTAAGTTCCGCGAAACTTATCACTATCAAATTCTACAAAATTGCCTGCAAATTAACGATGGCGAAGGCAATTTCCAAGAGCTTTCCAATCTTGCCAATGTAGCTGCCACGGATTGGAGTTGGGGCGCATTGATGTTCGATTTTGATAATGATGGCTGGAAAGACATCTTCGTGTCTAATGGATTGTACCACGACATCATGTTTTTTGATTTCACTAATTTCATCGCTGATGAAGAAAATGTCAAGAAAATCGTCGCAGAAAAAGGCGGTTTTGATTGGCGCGACTTTGTCGAATATTTGCCCTCAACACCACTCTCCAATTATGCTTTTATAAATCAGCGCAATCTGCAATTCGATAATCAAGCCACAGCTTTGGGCTTGGGCGAAGCTTCCTTTAGCAATGGCGCAGCTTATGGCGATTTGGATAACGATGGCGATTTAGACCTAGTGGTTAATAATGTAAATATGCCCGCTTTTGTCTATCAAAATACGACGACTAAAAATTATCTAAAAATTGCATTTGAAGGCAGTCCCCAAAATCCTTACGGAATCGGTGCAGAAGTACGCATTAGTACAGACGGGCGCGAACAAGTGCTACAACATTACCCAATGCGTGGCTTTGAAAGCTCCATGCAGCCAGGTTTGGTTTTTGGTTTGGATGCCGCGCCTAAAGTGGATAAACTAGAGATTGTTTGGCCAGATAAAAGCCAGCAAACCTTGACTAATATCGAAGCCAATCAAACACGCACACTCAAGTATAGCGATGCTAAAGAGCAATATGCAAAGCAATTCGCAAAACCAAGACCTTTATTTGTAGATGCTACGCAAAAATTGCTTCCGAACACGGCTGTACATAAGGAGAATCGCTATAATGATTTCAATCACGAAATATTGTTGCCTAGAATGCTTTCCACCGAAGGTCCAAAATTATTAGAAGGCGATTTTACAGGCGATGGGCGCGAGGATTTCATACTGCTAGGGGCAAGTAATGATGCAGATAAAGTCTTTGTGCAACAAGCCAACGGTACATTCAAAGCAATGTCGCAAAGCGTATTTGAAGCCGATAAAGCCCTCGAAAGTACTTGCGGCGTACTTGCCGATTTGGATAGCGATGGCGATTTGGACGCGCTTATCGGAGCAGGTGGGAATGAGTACGGCAAAGGCATTGAAAATTTTCTATTGCGTTATTACGAAAATGATGGTAAAGGAAATTTTACTAAAGCTACAGAAAAAACGCCTCCAGCGGCAGGCAATGCGAGTTGTATCCGCGCTGCAGACTTTGATAAGGACGGCGACCAAGATGTCTTTGTAGGCAGTCGGGCAGTACCAGGCAATTATGGTATTACACCGCGTAGTTTTTTGCTGCGTAATGATGGCAATGGTGCTTGGACAGATATTACACCACAAGAACTCGGTGGGGTAGGGATGGTGACAGATGCGACTTGGAGCGATGCAGATGGCGACCAAGACCTCGACCTAATAGTTGTGGGCGATTGGATGCCGATTATCATTTTCAGGAATGAAGGGAAGGAACTCAAACTCACCAATCTACAAACCGCCGCGCCCTACACAGGCTGGTGGAATTGCATAGAAGCTACCGATTTGGATGGCGATGGCGACGAAGACTACGTACTTGGCAATTGGGGCTTAAATAGCAAATTTAGGGCTTCCAATAAGCAACCTTTGAGTATGTTTGTAAAGGATTTTGATAATAATGGCAAATCCGAATTTATCCTGAATTGGTATGCTCCCAATGAGGCAAAAGCTTATCCTTTTGCCAGCAAGATGGACATTACTGACCAAATGCCGCACCTCAAAAAGACGAATCTCAAATATGACGATTACGCCCAAAAAAACTACGAAAGCCTGTTCACAGCCCAAGAGCGGCAAAGCGCGATTCCTTATAAAACGGAGGTGCTAGAAAGCTCTATTCTTTGGAATGAAAGTGGTACATTTCGCTTGCAAGCTCTACCTTTGGCAGCGCAAGTCGCGCCCGTTTTTGCGATCGCTGCTGCAGATTTCAATACCGACGGTACAACAGACCTTTGGTTAGGTGGTAATTTATACGGTCTAAAACCCGAAATGGGACGGCAAAATTCTAGCCGCGGCATTCTACTTACACAGGATGGCAATGGTGATTTTCAGGCAAATTCTAGCACGCAATCAGGAATTTCGCTTGCTGGTCAGGTGCGTGATGTGGTGGTATTGGATGGCGGCAAAACTTTGTTAATTGCACGGAATGATGCTGGAGTTTTAGGCTTTGTGAGGAAATGAAATATTCGATTTAGAGGTGAGAGGAGAGACCGTCCTTTGGTATTACATCCCATCTCTCTCTTCTCTCAATGAGCGAAGCGAATGGTCTCTCTTCTCTGCTCTAAATAATTACGAAAAAACAAAAAATGAGTCTATCAAAATATATTGCCATAATATGCTGCCTGACCCTAATCGCCTGCAAGCAAGAAGAAAAAACACTTTTCAAATTACGCGCTCCTTCCAGCACAGGGGTTGATTTTACCAATACCATTACGGAAAACGATTCCTTCAATATTCTAGTCAAAGAGTTTGTTTATAATGGTGGTGGCGTAGGTGTTGGAGATTTGAATGGCGACGGATTGGAAGATTTATTTTTTACGGGCAATCAAGTAGAAAATGCCTTGTATTTGAATAAAGGTAAGCTGACATTTGAAAATGTAACGAACGCAGCACAGGTTCAGAAAAAATACCCACAGCAATGGTCATCGGGCATCAACATTTTAGACTTAAATCTAGATGGAAAGCTTGATATTTATATTTGTAATACCCTACATGCCAAAGCCGTATATCGAAAAAATCTACTCTATATCAATCAGGGAAATAATGAGGCTGGCATACCCCTCTTCAAAGAAATGGCAGCCGAGTATGGTATAGACGATGCGAGCCATTCTTCCCATGCTCAATTTTTTGATTATGACAATGACGGTGACTTAGACCTTTTTGTAGGGGTCAATTGGATAGAGCGCGAATACCCTAATCGCTTCGTAGAATTGACGGACGACGGCTCTGCACCCAATCGCGATAATCTATTGCAAAATAACTGGAATGATACACTAGGACATCCTGTTTTCACGGATGTTTCTCTTGACGCAGGCATCGTTTATGATGGTTACAGCCACAGCACACTCATTTATGATTTCAATAAAGATGGCTGGCAGGACATCTATGTTGCTAATGACTACCAAAGTAATGACCTCATTTTTATCAATAAACAGGATGGTACATTTAGCAATAAAGCCAATCAAATTTTCAAGCATTTTTCCCTGTCTTCTATGGGGAGCGACATAGGCGATATCAACAACGACGGCGCTGCTGATTTTTTTACTTCCGAAATGCAGCCCTATTATAATCAGCAGAAAAAACGCTTTCAAGGGCCAAGTAGTTATCAAAGCCAGAAACTTACCGAAAAGTTCAAGTATAATTATCAATACACGCGCAATACGCTGCAAGTGCATACAGGCGTACATCCTGAAACCAATTTGCCGCTATATAGTGAGGTAGGGATGTATGCAGGCATACAGGAAACCGATTGGAGCTGGTCGAGCCTTTTTGCGGATTATGATAATGATGGTTGGAAAGACCTATTTGTAGCCAATGGATTTCCTAGAAACATCATAGACCGCGATTTTGCGGATTTTCGAGCTTCCGTACGGAATATAGCGTCAAATGAATATTTACTCGCGCTTATTCCTCCGATTCTTGTCCCAAATTTTGCCTTTCAAAATCAAGGCAATCTTAGTTTTCAAGATAAAAGCAAGGATTGGGGATTGGATTATCCCTCTTTTTCCAATGGCGCAATATATGCAGACCTAGATAAAGATGGAGATTTGGACTTAGTGACGAATAACATCAATTCGCCTGCCTTCATTTTTGAAAATACGGGGAATCCTTTAAATACAGAAGCACAAAACAAGCATTTTTTGCGTGTCAAACTGTTGGGCGCAGAAAAAAATCCTGATGCATTTGGGGCAAAAGTGAAAATCGTAACCGATGGAACGCAACAAACCAATTACCTGATTTCAGGCAGAGGCTATTTATCTAAAGTAGAAAATACGTTGCATTTTGGATTAGGTGAAAACAGCCTTTTGGATAGTGTGCTAGTGTATTGGCCAGATGGTAAACAGAGTGTCCAAACGCAAGTAGAGGCGAATCAAGTATTAACCATTGAGTATAAAAAAGCACAGCCAAGCGAAACAACTAAAGCATCTACTCATCAAATGCTATTGCAAGAAGTTGCCGCCGAAAAAGGATTAATTTATGAACATAAAGAGTTGGATTTTCCTGATTTCAACTATCAACGAACATTGCCGCATAAATTTTCGCAGTACAGTCCTGCTCTTGCAGTAGCCGACATTAATGGAGATGCTTTAGAAGATGTTTTCATTGCTGGAAATGGTATACAAGCGGCTCGTTTTTTCATTCAACAAAGTAATCAAACCTTTACATCGAAAGATTTCACACCCAATAAAAATAATACAGAAGATCAGGGAAGTTTGCTATTCGATGCAGATAATGATGGCGATACGGATTTGTACATTGCTCGCGGAAGCGCACAGTTTCTAGAAGGTGACAGTTTGTATCAAGATGTGCTTTGGCTTAATGATGGGGCAGGGGAGTTCAGACAAGCGGATAATGCTTTGCCCAAGCAATTTAGCAATGCGTCTTGTGTGAAAGCAGCAGACTTTGACCGCGATGGCGACCTCGATTTATTTGTGGGGGGCAGCGTAAAACCATTCAGTTACCCGTTTGCAGATGCAAGTCATTTACTCCGAAACGATAGTGAAAACGGAATCGTGAAATTTACAGATGTGAGCGATACCATTTTTCCAAAAATAGCAGAAGTTGGCATGCTAAGCGATGCCCTTTGGACGGATTTTAATGGCGATTTTCTACCCGATTTAATCATTGCGAGTAAGTGGAGTGCGCTACAATTTTTTGTGAATGATGGTAAAACGTTGAATCCGCTGAGTATATCCAATATTGCTGACACCAAAGGCTGGTGGAATAGCCTAGCCGCTGCAGATTTGGATAATGATGGCGATATGGACTACATTGCTGGCAACTTTGGAGAAAATCTATACTATCGCTGTACTGCCGAAGAACCCCTTCGAGTATATGGCAAAGATTTAGACAATAATGGCATGATAGACCCTTTGATTTCTTGCTATTGGCAAGATTCTTTGGGGAATAAAGACGAATATCTGTATCATCCAAGAGGTGATTTAATCAATCAGTTTGTTGGGATTCGCAAAAAATATAATACTTATGCTTCCTATGCTGAAGTGAATGTAGCCGAGATGTTTTCGGAAGGCGAAATGGATGATGCGCTGATTTTGGAGGCAAATTCAATGAAATCGGTCGTGATAGAAAATCTAGGAGACGGGAATTTTGAGCTTCATGCATTGCCTATAGCTGCACAACTTGCTCCAATTTATGGCATTAAAGCAACAGACATAGATGGTGATAATCAGCTTGATTTATTACTGCTTGGAAATGATTTGGGGCTTGAGGTACAACAAGGGCGGGCAGATGCCATAAATGGCTTGGTGTTGTTGAATAAAGGAGGCTTTAATTTTCTTTCCATGCCTGTTGAAGCCACCAATTTTTATGTGCCAGGGGCAGGAATTGCCCTAGCATCCATAGCAGCGAATAAAGAGGAATTGTTTGTGGTTAGTCAGAATCAAGCAGTTCTGAAAGCCTTTCAATCCACATCAACTATAGCAAAGAATTTAATTCCTTTGCAGCCGAATGAAGTGAAGGCTATTTATTATTTTAAAGATGGCAAGCGCGCAGAAGAGTTCTATTATGGTAGTGGATTTATGGCTCAAAGTGGTAGATATGTTAAGCAAAAAGCCGCTATTGAACGCATTGAACTTTTTGATGCCCTAGGCAAAATGACACGCAATTTTGAGCCTGTTTTGGAATAGAAAACGGAGGAATATGGATAATATAAAAAGCAAATACTTTCAAGATTATATCCCTAGCAATGTCTGCTTTGGTTGCGGCACAGCCAATGATAAAGGCTTACAAATAAAAAGCTACTGGGAAGGCGAAGAAGCCGTCTGTCATTGGACACCCGAAACGCACCACCACGGCTGGCCAGAGGTCTTGTGTGGCGGCATTCTAGCGACCCTGATTGATTGCCATACGATGAATACTGCAATGGCGCATGCCTACCGCCTCGAAAATCGAGAATTGGATAGTTTGCCGAGTTATAAATATGCCACAGGCAGCATGAGCATCAAGTATCTAAAACCGACCTCCAATAATGAAGCCGTAGAACTCCGCGCTCGTGTCACCGAAGTAAAGCGACGTAAAACGGTGATTTGGTGCGAAGCTTTCTCCAATGGCATCAAAACCGCTGAGGCGGAGGTGGTTGGTATTCGAGTATTCGATAGTAGTCAGGTGCAAGAAGGGAATGTGTTTGGGGTGTAGTTGCTCTTTGCCTATTCACGATAAGTTGCTAAATGTACCTTTCTGACACTACATTTAGCAGCTTATTGGTTTAGATGGGCTGCTAAATCAGAGAAGTCGCAAAAATCAAAGCGTAATCGTAAAAGCAATACTAAGCCCTTGAGTACGCTCAATATTTCTGCCTAAAATATCGAATACACCGTTGAGGACAATCAGATATTCTGGTTTCATCTCTATGGATACGCCGGGATAAAAAGTGAGTAGATGTTGGTCAATATCTCCAAAGCTTTGCTGATAGGAAACCGAAGCTAGTAGAAAAAAGTCTTTGTAGTAATGTCCGTAATCGAGATAAAGGAACATATCCGCATTGGGGAGTTCGTCGTTTTTTTGGAAATATTCTTGAATTTGTACATTGAAATCTAGGGAAGATTGCTCATCAAATTCGTAAGATGCAATTGCGCCAAAACCATAGGTTCCAATCTGCGCTGCGCTTCTTCGTGTTTTATCCACGATGGTATTGCCAAAAGGAAAATTTGCGCCTGCCAATAAGCCAATACCTAGCTTTTTATCGGTATGTAGTGCATACTTGAATGACCAATTGCTATAATCAACACCCAAATTGCAACCAAATTCGAGAGCTTCTGTAAAAGTGTAGGCAATTCTCAAATTGATAGAAGCCCTAATTAGCAGACTGTCCGAAGTGGAGAAAATGTTTTCCAATTTACCTTCATCGTTCCAATATTCGTGGGTACGTAGGTAATTATAAGAGGGTTCAAATTCTGCCAAACCTACCGCTATGGGCGCATGGTTTACCGCGTTGATTTTTGAACCGCTTACTCCTCCGACTTGGGCATATCCGCTGAAAAAGTATAGCAAAAATAGTAAAAGACTGTTTATTTGTTTCATGGAGGCAAGTTAGGAACTTGAATAAAAATTGAAAATCAAGTTTCTAATATAAAACCAGTCTAATTAAGTTTTAGGTGTTTGCCGTTGGGCATAAATTTAAGCTGTCTCATCAGTAGTCGGCTAAGTTGATGAGACAGCCTAAAGCACTTATTTAGCTAAAGTAAATCATAATAAATATAACGATAGAGACAATGAATAGCGATGCTACAATATCTATCCAATTATAACTAGAACGATTACTTGCTTTTTGCTCATCCGTAAGTGATCCAAAGGTCAAGCCTTCCAATTGTGCTGCACTTGGTCGTGGAGCTAATAATGAGCCTAACACGGCTGCTGCTACACAGTACAAGAAGAAGAAGCTCGAAAACTTCAAGAAGTTCATATCTGCGAGTCCGTACAAGAGTGAATCTACTGGCAATGAGTCTTTGAAGACTTCTAGCGTCAATCGAACGGCAGCAATGGCTAAGCCTGAAAAGAGCGTAATCAAAGCCCCCATTGAATTAATTCGAGAGAAGAAAATTCCGAGCAAAAATACTGCTGTAATTGGAGGCGCGATATAGGATTGCACATTTTGTAAATAGCCGTATAAAGCACCATCTGCCAATTGTTCGATAATAGGAACCCATAGAATACCCAAGACCACGACCACTGCCGTAGCAATTCTTCCTGTCCTTACCAATTGTGCTTCAGAGGCATTAGGTCGAATTTTTTTGTAAATATCTACCGTAAATAAGGTGGAACAGCTATTGAATACGGAAGCTAAGGAAGACATCAAAGCAGCCATCAATCCTGCGGCAACTAAACCTCTTAAACCTGCAGGCAAAATAGCCATCATTAAGGAAGGAAAGGCTTGATCGGGCGTATCCCATGCTAATTCGCCGCGCTGCTTCAATACCAATGCGATTACCCCTGGAATCAAGAATAGAAAAACAGGCGTTAATTTCAGAAATGCGCCAAAAATACTACCTCTACGCCCTTCTTTTATATTTTTAGCCGTTAGTACGCGCTGCACGATAACTTGGTCAGTACACCAATACCAAATCCCTACAATTGTAGAGGAAAGCACCAACCAATGCCAAGGATATTCAGGGTCATCCATTGAACGCCACATGTCCATGTATTGCGGCCCGACTTCCGCGACTACAGAGTTCCAGCCACCAGCCGCTTGTAGTCCTAGAAAAGTCAAGGTTGCCGCCCCAATCACCAAAATTATAGCCTGCAAGGTCTCCGTATACACAACGGCGCGCATTCCTCCAAGCACCGTATAAATCCCTGTGAGTATTACTGTTGCCAAAGCTCCTTGCATGAATGAAATGTCCAACAAAGTAGAAATAACAATACCACCTGCGTATAAAGTCACGGATACTTTCGTCAAGACATAGGCTGCTAGGCTAAAAAGGGAGAGAAACCATCTCGCTCTTGGATTAAATCGCTTTTCCAAAAATTCAGGCATGGTAAATACGCCGCTTCGTACATAGAAGGGCAAAAACAACCACCCCAACAGCACGACTATCCAAGCATGGAGCTCATAAATGAGTAGCGGAAATTTATCGGCTGCACCAGAACCTGCTAAGCCTACCACGTGTTCCGAGCCAATATTAGAAGCAAAAATAGATGCTCCTACTACAAACCAGCCCATATTTCTTCCTGCCAAAAAGTAATCTTCGGAGTCGTTTTGTTTTTGTGAAATCACCCAAGCGGCTACGCCCAATAAGAGCAAGAAATAGCCCGCAATTACTATCCAATCTAAGGTTGCTAAAGTTGCTTGCATCGTTTTTATTTTTGGTATTAAATATCAGGTATTAGGTATCAAGTACAACCGTACCTAATACTTAATACCTTGTACCTAATACATCTCTCTATATTCAAAAAAGTCAAAGTCTGCATGTTGTTTTTGTCCGCTTAAGTCTTGACAGCATAGTCCTACAAACATTCCTGTAAAGGCAGGGCGATAGCGACTGCTGCCCTCGCGCACATAATCATCGGACAAAATACTCGCGTCTAATATAGTACCTATTCGCAGCCACGCATTTTTCGTAGTCGCAAAATAGAATTGTAATTCAGCTCGCTTAATTTCTGCTTTGAGGTATACGCGCTTTGCATTGCTTACATCCACAGCTTCATGGAGTATTTCTTCCATTTCAAAGTTATCGCAAGTGATAATCTGGAGATATTTCTTCGTCGGGTCTTCATTGCCCATAAGGTGGAGATAGTGCCAATGTGCCGTATTGTAATAGCAAACTAAACCTGCTAGTTGCTGGAAATTGCTTGGCTCAAACTCCACGCAAGTACTTACTTCAATATGAAAGTGCTGCACGCGCCTTGCTATCAAACTTTGATAATGAAATGAACTCAAAGACTCGCGCCCGAATAGTCGCAAATATCCTGAACGGAAACTTAACGATAGCCAATCCTCTGAAATAGGTACGCGCAGCGATTGGAAGTGAATGTTTAGGTTTTCATTGTCGAAATCATCGAACATGGTGGACGGGCGACTAGAGTTCGCCTGTCCACTAGTTATAGTTGTTTCCGAAGTGGACAGGCGAGCTAGAGTCGCCCGTCCACTAGGGACTTCTAATCTAGGAATTTCTGCTTTTAAATACAGCCAATCATCTTCCCGCCATTCCATTTCCTCTATAGCTGTTTCGCGCCCTAGCGTACAACGTCCGCGCTGCGAAAGTGGTCGCCCGACTAGAAAGACCGCATACCAATCTCCATTAGGTGTTTCTATGAGGTCAGCATGACCGCACTTTTGTAAAGGCGCATCTGGATGGTTTCGTGCGGAAATAATGGGATTTTGTGGATGCAATTCGTAAGGACCAGTAATATCTTTAGAACGTGCCAAACTTACGGCATGACCATATTCTGTGCCACCTTCTGCGGTGATGAGGTAATAGTAACCATTATACTGATAAATATGGGGAGCTTCTGTAATACCTAGTTCTGAACCATCAAAAATGCTATATCGCTGCCCGATGAGGCGTTCTTGTTCAATGCTATATTCTTGTAAGAAAGTACCACCAAAAAACTTCCCTTTACGATGGTCGCAAAGCATACTAGCGAACCACTTTCGCCCATTTTTATCATGGAACAATGAGCCATCAAAACCACTCGAACTTAGGAAAATCGGCTCTGACCAATCGCCTAAAATATCATTCGTTGTAACGAGATAATTGGGCGTGTCTTTCCAAATCCCATCGAAGGAACGCACATTCGTATAAACCAGATAAAACGTCCCCTTATCATAACTCAAACAAGGTGCCCAAACCCCACAAGAATCAGGATTGCCCAACATATCCAATTGCGAAACGCGATTCAATGGACGCGCCACCAATTCCCAATTCATCAAATCCCTAGAATGATGAATTTGTACCCCTGGAAACCACTCGAAGGTAGAGGTAGCGATATAATAATCCTCCCCCACTCGAATGATAGAGGGATCAGGATTGAAACCGCGAAGAATTGGATTTTTTATCATGATTTTTTACCCCTATCTACTTTACTAATTTCGCTTTATCAAAACGGGCAATGAGCGTTCTGGAGCGTCCATAATTTTCACGGATTTCTCGCATTTTAGGGGTAAATTTATCCATTGTTCCAAAAAACTCCGCAGCGTCCTGCAAATCACGCAAGGCAGTAGTGGCATGGTCATAGGATTTTCCTGATTTTCGTTCTAAATTGAAAAAAACCGTTTTCCAATGACTGGCTTCTTCTCTGCGTACTTTTTCCATTTTTGTTTTATGTGCAGCGGCGGCGGCGGCAGCTTCTTTCTTTTGGCGTAGTTGCTTTGCTTCTCCTTTTTTACCTAAAATTTCATCAATATCTGGCCCAGCAGTAGTTGAGACATTCTGTTTTTTACCCGAAAATTCCTCTAAACGTTTGCGTAAGCGTGTACTTAGCATGGCTTCGTCTGCTAAAAGTCGAGTGAGAAAGCTTCTACATTCTTCCTCTGGAAGTTGTGCTAGAAGGGCTTGATAGTTTATTTCTTGTACTTTTTGCGAAGCACTAAAGTTTTGCGCCGCCGCAATTAGGTCTTGATTAATTTGGAACAGTTCGACTAGGGCTTGCAGACTTGCATCCAAGCGATTTAGATTTGGGGGAATTGATGGAGCTTTAAATTCCTCATAGTCATCATCTTCATCGTAAAAATCTTTCGCATCTTGAATACGCACTTGTTCAGAAGCTACTTTTAGCCAAAAAAGATATAAACTTCTATAATCTCCCTGAATGATTCCAGTGTGGATACTCTGAAAATCGCCTACATTGTAATCATCTTCTTCTGCCCACCAGCCGCCTTCTTCTTCATTCCAATACATTTCTAGTAGTACGAAGCCTCGCTTCTTTTGCACCATTAGATTAAGTTCGTATTCCCTTCCAATGTCAAATTGGTGCAAGGCTGCTAAATCAACGGTATCTTCTGGAAATTTTAGCAATAGCTTTCTTGTACCATAGCTAGAAAAATAGAGTAGTGCATCAAAATACTTCAATAATGCGCTGTCTTCATTTTTTGGAAAACTCCCATACGAATAGGTAAAGGTTGCTCCCATAGAAGTAGCACGTGCCCTACTAGACCATGAACTCACCTCTTCACGTTCTGCTTTGTCTAGTGGTCTGCTAAAACATCGAAATTGATAACATTCGAATCCACTCATAAATTTATTCTTTTGCTAATTGTGCTTCTATTTTGGGGAGATATACTTCATAGGTTTTTGATTTTATGTATTTATCCAACTTATTACAAGTTGTGATGTATCCTTTCACCGCCGAGTGGGAATCACTTACTTTTCTTTCATATACATCGACATTGTAAGTACCGTCTTCGATGTCTTCTGGATAAAATTCATCCATATACTCATATTGTATTGCGAACATTCCTATTAAGCCCAGGTTTTCAAGATGTCTTCTTTTAGTTCTTTCGCTTAGGTTTTGCTCATTCAAATAATCCATAAAGGAAAATAGAAATTTCCCTAGCCCAAAAGCATAATTGTGAGAGTTTTCATCCCAGTGCCAGTCATCTACAAATTCCTCAATTTCTTTTTTTAAATTCTCTTTCATACGTACAAATAAGTAAGGGCAGCTAAAATATCAACTGCCCCAATATCTAATTTTTTTTGTTCAAAAAAGCCAACACCTTATCCGCTACTTGCTCCGAAGTAAAACCAAATTTCTCATCCAACACCTTATAAGGTGCAGAATAGCCAAAGTGCTTCACGCCCCAAACCATACCTGATGAACCTACCAAGCCGCGCAAAGTAGAAGGCAAGCCTGCCGTAAGTCCAAATTTAGGCACAGCATCAGGCAGCACACTTGCTTGATAATTTGTGGATTGATTGCGGAATAAGCCTTCACTTGGTGCAGAAACGACACTTACATTTACGCCTTTATCCTTCAAAATATCTACCGCTCCTGCAAGGGTAGAAACCTCCGAACCATTCGCCACCAAAATCACATCGGGTGCGCCATCGGAAGCGATGACGGTGTATGCGCCTTTTGCTGCTTGTGATGCCGATTTATAGGCATTTTCGCGTGGTAAATCTTTAATATTCTGGCGCGAAAGTATCAAGCCGCTAGGCGTATTTTTATTTTCAAGTGCTAATTTCCAAGCCACCGTTGTCTCTGCACTATCGGCAGGACGTAGAGCAAGGAAACTATTGCGATGCGAGTGATTTTGTAGTTGTTCCAATAGGCGAATTTGCGCTTCTTGCTCCACAGGTTGGTGGGTTGGGCCGTCTTCTCCTACGCGGAAGGCATCGTGTGTCCAGATGAAAATTGCTTGTTGCTCCATTAATGCACACACCCGAATTGCAGGCTTCATATAATCCGAAAAAGCGAAGAAAGTCGCACAGACAGGAATTACACCGCCATGCAATGCCATACCTGTTGCAAGGGCTGCCATTGTCAATTCGGCTACGCCTGCTTGTAGGAATGCTCCTGAAAAATCGCCATTGACAAAGGCAGAAGTTTTCTTTAAGAAACCATCCGTTTTATCACTATTCGAGAGGTCAGCAGAGGCAACAATCATGTTCTCAACCGTATCTGCTAAGTGTTCAAGTACGGCTTTAGAAGCATTTCGAGTTGCTTGATTTTCGCCTTGCTTTATGCTTGCCCAATCCATTTCTGGCAAATCGCCTGAAAAGAATAAGTCAAGCTTTGCCGCTGCATCAGCATTTGCTTTTACCCAATCTTGAAAGGCTGCTTTGCGCTTGTTGGCTGCTGCTTGTTTTTGAGCATTTGCTGCTTTGTAATGCGTCGCAACTTCCGAGAAAATTTGGAATGGATTATCTACATCGCCACCCAAGCCTTTTACAGTCGCTGCATAATCTGCATTTGATTTGCCGAGCGGCTTACCATGCAATTCTACTTCGCCTTCGTATAGATTTCCATCTGCTTTACGCACGCCTTTACCCATTACCGTTTTTCCGATAATCAAAGTAGGGCGTTCGCTTTCATCAATTCCTGCTTGTATCGCATGGCGAATCGCATCGTGGTCGTTACCATCAATGGTGAGGACGTGCCAATTCCAAGATTCGTATTTCTTTGCCGTATCTTCTCCCGTTACATCATCCACAATCGTGGACAATTGGATGTCATTAGCATCATAAAACATGATGATATTGCCTAAACCCAAATGCCCAGCAATACGCCCGCCACCTTGTGAGATTTCTTCTTGAATACCACCATCTGAAATATAGATGTAGGTTTTGTGTTCTACTTGTTTCCCAAAGCGCGCTGCCAAAAATCGCTCTGCAATCGCCGAACCAATACCAAAAGCATGACCTAGACCCAATGGACCAGAGGTATTTTCAATGCCCCGCTCAAAATCTACTTCTGGATGACCTGGTGTTGGGCTTCCCCATTGACGGAAATTGCGTAAATCGTCCATGCTATACGTGCCGACTAAGGCAAGCGTACTATACAACATCGCGGACATGTGTCCTGCATCTAAGTAGAAGCGGTCGCGGAATCTCCAATGTGGGTCACTTGGGTCATATTGGAGAAATTCAGAATATAAAATATGTGTGAAGTCTGCGCCACCCATTGGCCCGCCTGGGTGACCAGAGCTGGCTTTTTCCACCATTGCAGCCGATAATATTCGGATATTATCCGCCGCTTTCATTGAGATTTCATTGCTTGACAATGCGTTCATGTATATAATTTTTGTATTAGGTATCAGGTACAAAGTATTAGGTAATAAATCGTACTTAATACTTTGTACCTAATACTTAATACCTTACAAGTTCTTGTTCTAATTCTTCTAAGGATTTGCCTTTCGTTTCTGGTAACAGTCGGAAAAGCAATACTAATGCGACAATGGCGACTATTGCAAAAATCATAAAGGTTGCTGCGCTGCCGAAAGTATCGAGTTGCCATGGGAAAAATTGCACCACGAAATAGGAAGTCATGCTATTCACAAAACCGACGGCGGAAATAGCAAGTCCTCTTATGCGGTTCGGGAATATTTCTGACAACAATACCCACATTACTGGCCCTAAAGAAAAGGCAAAACAAGCCACAAATCCAAGTATTCCTATGAGCAAAAGATAAGGATTAAGTGTACCTGCCGCTTTTATAATATCGCCTTTATACAAAGTAGCATCTTTTCTACCTAAAGCATCTACCAAAGCGGCGTTAAAATCTACATCACTATCGTAGGTTTTTCCGATGAGTGGCTGAAGTTTTGATTGGTCTATTTCGGTATTGAGTGTTGTTAATTGTTCGCTAGTGAGCCTATAAGTGGCTTGCTGAAATCCATAGGCTACGATAAGTAAACTTAATGCAATACCTGCTAAACCTACCAATATAAGCGGTCGTCGTCCAACACGGTCAATGAGGAAAATGGCAACGAGTGTAAAGAGTACATTGATAATTCCAACCCAAACCGATTGTACAAAAGCGGCATCTGTACCAATACCTGTACGCTCAAAAATATTGGTGGCATAGAAAAATACAGCATTGATGCCCACTGCCATTTGTGCCACAGCTATGATAAGCGCGACGGTCATGATGAAGCGCATATTAGGTTTAAAAAGCTCAGATAAGGTAGAAGTGGCTTTATTTTTACCTTCTGCTATACTTTGTTTTATATCTGCGAGTACGTTTTGTGCTTCGGTTTTGCCATTTACTTTTTTTAGTATGTCTAATGCTTTACTTTCTTGTCCTTTGGATACAAGCCATCTTGGGCTATTTGGAATTAAAAATAAAAGGAAAAAATAGAGTAATGCGGGTAGCGATTCCACGCCTAACATCCAACGCCATATATTTTTATCTAAGTCCCACGATTGTGCAAACTCTGAGCCTGATTTGCTCAAATCTAAAAGATAATAATTGCTAAAATAAGCAGCCGAAAAGCCAAGTACTATCGCTAATTGATTGACCGAAACCATGCTGCCGCGCATTTTGGCAGGGACAATCTCCGCAATATAAACAGGCACTAAAACTAAAGCTGCGCCAAATGCCAAACCACCCACCAAACGTGCCAAAACCAAAATTCCATAAGAAGGCGCAAGCGCAGAAAAAATGGCAGAAATAGAATAGAGCAAGGCAACAAAAATGAGTATTTTCTTTCGCCCAATGCGGTCGCTAATGCTACCAGCTACCAGCATTGCCGCAGCAGAACTAATAGTTACAGAGGAAACAACCCAACCTAGTTGTAGACTTGTTAAATCAAATTCCGCAGTAATGAAGCTATTTACCCCCGAAATCACTGCTGCATCGAAGCCAAATAGAAAACCGCCGAGCGATACTATAGCGGCTATCCATAGGATGTGTTTATTTCCTTTCATTTTTCGTTTTGTTTTAGGCTTCCGATGGATAAATCACGCCTATTTGCGCTCGAATGTCATCCATCATACTCATCAAATCTAAGCTGTTTTGATGTGTCCAAAGTTTACTCTCAAGCTGTCCATTTTGTAAGCATTGGATGCATTCTTGTATTTCATAAGTGAAACCTTTACCATTAGTAGGTAAAGATATGATTTTTTCTTTTCCATCTTTTAAAATGCTATATCCTTGTGTTTCATGCCACTTGGAATGAATATGAATGCTGCCTTCTTCTCCATTTATTTTTGCTACGGTGTCTGAGTTGGATGCGAATCCGCACATCATCTGCGCGATGGCATCTTCATATTTAAAAATGGCGGCAGTTTGCAAGTCTGCACCTGTGGCATGTAGGTTAGCAGTTGCTAAGATTTGTTGTGGATAACCCAAAATGAGATAGGACAGAAAAGTCGGATAAATACCCACATCTAAGAGTGAACCACCGGCCAAATCGAGATTAAAAAGGCGTGTTTCAGCAGGAGCATTAGGACGCGAAAAACAGAAGTTTGCTTCGATATGTCGCAGCTTACCAATTTCGCCTTGTTGCACCAAATCCAAAACTGCTCGAATGGAAGGATTGAAGCGTGACCAAAGTGCCTCCATCAAAAAGACCTTGTTTTTTCGGGCAGCATTTATCATCGTTTGTACTTGCTGCTTATTGATAGCTAGTGGCTTTTCACACAATACGTGTTTGCCTGCATTCATGGCAGCTATGCTCCATTCTGCGTGTGAGTCGTGTGGTGTGGCGATATAAATAATATCCACTTCAGAGTCTGCAAATAGGGCTTCATAAGTACTATGAGCAGTTTTTGCTCCATATTTTTGAGCAAAGTCTTGTGCCTTTTCTGCGGAACGAGATGCTACTGCTTGTAAATGCCCATTTTCAAGTAGCAATAAATCTTTCGTAAAAGAATTAGCGATTTTCCCTAAACCTAGAATACCCCATTTTATCATTCTATTCGATTTAATTGGCATTAATTCGTCATTAATACCATTTTTTCTGTGAGTTGTTGATTTTCGATATTTACAGCAATCACAATGCCGCCTCTGGCGCGTAAATTTATATCGTATTGTTGTTTTGGACTAAGGTCGGAATAGAGCAATTGCCCAGCATAACCCCAAATTTGGAGACCTTTCATTTGCTTATTGTTGTTCCTACTGACGTGAATTTGGTTTTGATGTGTATGAATGAGCAAACGCTCTTTTGGTAAAGTAGTTGGTGTTGTACTCGTTATCCAATTTTGATAATCTATGGTTTCAAATAAATCATTACCTCCCGTTAGCCAGGGCGTTTTTGCGATTTCATTTTCCCAATTCGATTTTATGATAGCATTTGCCTGCACTCTCGAATCGCCCCAACCTTGCCCTGTCCACATCGGTTGGCTGTCCCAATTTACATTGATATAAGCGAGGGCTTTGATGGGAGTATTGGCATAAATTCTATCGAAAAGCGGCTGATACCAATTGTTCCAATGCGTTTGCCCGTTTCCTGTTTTTATATCTATGCGTGGCGTGGCTTCGGCTATCATCACAGGTTTGTTATGATTTGTAGCAAATGTCATAATGCTTTGCCCCATAGCATTACCACCATCAAATTGCGAAAAACCAAACCAATTGACATATTCATCGCCAGGATACCAATTAATGATATTGCTATAATTCAGTCCTGCCGATTGCCAAACATAAGCGGCATTTTGTACATTTTCATCATCAAAAACGTGGACGATATGCTGCCAAGCGGCGCGAAATTGGGTAGGATTGTAACTATTCCACGGCCCTTCAAATTCATAGCCAATGCGTATAAAAACAGGACGATTTTGATTTTTGACCCAAGCTGCAAAGGTTTTGATATTAGCATCAAGATTACCATTGCTAATATTTTGGAGCTGCCCGACTAGATAAAGCCCTATTACGATAAAGCTATTGTCAAAAGTTGCATCTTCAAGATAAGATTGTGCGCGTACATCGCCCGAACCCCAATTGGCAAGTGCAGTTAAACCGCCTAAGCTTTCTAGCGAGGTATAAGAAGTCACCCCTGCTGGAAGATGGCTCGTGAAATTATCCACATAGCCATCGGTATAGTTATTAAGTCCGCCAACTGCATCGAGGTCTTGTCCGATGATAAGGAGTTTTTGCCCATCTGCTGGCGCGAATTTTGCTGCACCAAAACTGGCACTTTTTTGTGCTTGTAGTGTAGATAGAAACAAAAGAAAGCTAAGGCTAAGTATTATTCTTTTCATCGGAAGCTAGGGATGTTGAATAATGAATATCGAACAGAGAATATCGAATAACGAAGTTTTTGATACAGACTTCTACATTCGACAATGTCTTCGCCAAATTGAAAATTAAAAATGTATAATTGAAAATGATTGAAACACCAAATATGTAATTCATTATTAGCAAGTATTTTACAAAGTAATCATTTTGCTAATTTTCAATTTTCAATTTGGCGAATTAATTCGATATTCCTTGTTCAATATTCGATATTCTATTATGCTATAAATATTGATTGATAATATTCTCAAACAACTCTTGTCGTCCACTGCGAAGACTTGGTTCGCCGTTTTTGTGCGCGATTTCAGATAAATCTTCAAGTGAAAGCTTGCCTTCCTCGAAAGCGCGTCCCTGCATGGTATTGAAAGAACTATATCGTGCTTTGCGGAGCTGCAAATAATCCGAATTGTCCAACACATCTTGTGCTACGATGAGTGCACGTGCAAACGCATCCATGCCACCGATATGTGCGTAAAAAATATCCTCTAAATCGGTGGAGTTTCGACGAGTTTTTGCGTCAAAATTAACACCACCGCCTTGGAAGCCACCAGCAGGAAGTATAACTAATAGTGCCTCTACCAATTCGTATACACTATTAGGGAATTGGTCGGTGTCCCAGCCATTTTGATAATCGCCTCGGTTAGCGTCTATGCTGCCTAGCATGCCTGCATCTGCTGCTACTTGCAGTTCGTGTTGGAAGGTATGTTGTGCTAAAGTCGCGTGATTGACTTCAATATTTAACTTAAAATCATCTTGTAAGCCATATTCATTTAAGAAACCGATTACGGTTGCAGAGTCGAAATCATATTGATGCTTACTTGGTTCCATAGGCTTTGGTTCTATGAAAAAAGTGCCTTTGAAACCATTTTTACGGGCATAATCCTTTGCCATATGTAAGAAACGCGCCATATGGTCGAGTTCCTTTTTCATATCGGTATTTAGCAAACTCATGTAGCCCTCGCGTCCACCCCAGAATACATAATTTTCACCCCCAAGTTTGATGGTGGCATCCAGCGCGTTTTTGACAGTTGCGCCTGCATAAGCTACTACATCGAAGTCTGGGTTGGTAGCACCACCATTCATGTAACGTGGGTGCGAAAAGAGATTAGCTGTTCCCCAAAGCAGTTTTACACCTGATGCTTTTTGTTTTTCGAGGGCATAATCAGAGATGAATTCCATTCGCTTGGTAGATTCTGCTAAGGTATCTCCTGCATCAATCACATCTACATCATGGAAACAGTAATAAGGTACGTTTATCTTGGTAATGAACTCAAAAGCTGCATCCATTTTGTCCTTAGCTGATTGATAAGGATCAGAGGAAGTAAGCCATGGAAATTCTTTTGTCCCCATACCAAATGGATCTCCACCAGTGCCACAGAAGGTATGCCAGTAGGCGATCGCAAAGCGAAAATGTTCTTTCATCGTTTTGCCAGCTACTACCCGATTTTCGTCATACCATTTGAAGGCAAAGGGATTGCGCGACTCGCGCCCTTCATATTGTATTTGTGGGATACCTTTGAAATATTCCTTATTCCCAAGAAGTACTGTCATTGCTTGTTCTATTTTTTGCTTACTATAGTAATGTTGTGTGTCTGATTTTTTTAGAATAAAATTCTATTTTAAATCTAAAAACAGAACAAAGAAAGGTATTAATGTGAAAAGTAACATCTTTTTTGGCTACTACAAAAATGCGTCTTTCTTTGATAGTTGATACGTCAATTGTACGTCAAATTTAAATATTTTCTAAAAAATCAATAAGGTTTTTACCTGTAGGGAGGTCAAGTTTTTTTCGTAGACGATAACGTTTGGTTTCTGCACCTCTTAAAGATAGATTCATTTCCGTTGCGATTTCTTTAGTGCTTAATCGGAGTTTTAATAAAGTACACATTTTAAGTTCTTCATAAGATAGAGTAGGGCAGTGTTCTTTTAGTTTTTTAGAGAAGTCATCATTATATATATTAAGGTGTTCTTTGAGAAGGTCTAGCTTGCTTTCTTGTCCTGTTTTACTGTTGAGTTTTTTCTTTAATTTTTTTAAACGATCTTCTACGGACTCGTTTTTGTGTTTAGAACTAATAATTTTTTGAAGTTCGTTTTCTACAAATGCTAGATTATCTGCCTGTGTAGATAACTGCATTCGCTGAATATTAAGCAATTGGTTCTTTTCTTTGAGTTCTTTGTTGAGCTGGTCACGTTGACTTTTTAGTAATTTATGCGCACTAGCGTTTTCGGGAGCTTGTTTCAGCATTTGACTTAAGGAAGCTTGCCAGTAGCTGTAGGCTTGTGAACATAATGCATAATTCAAGGTCGGTTCATAGAGTTTAGTTGGTTGCACTCCTTGCAATGCTTCCTCCAATGAAGTATATACACCGCTTCCAACTCCTGCTGCACGTGCTGCCCCAACCGCCCCTGTGGTTTCTACTACTTCTATATGGCTGCCTAATAGTGTGGCAATGGTCATGGCAAAAATCTTGGATTGGAACATATTATCATTGCCTACCCGAATCACATCCACTTCCAGTCCCATTTCTTTTAAAATATTGATGCCATGCACAAAAGTAAAAGCCACTCCTTCTAAAGCCGCACGGAAAAGATGCGCACGCGTATGCCGATTGAAGCGTAAATTAAAAATATGTGCTCCTAAATTACGGTCTTCGAAAATGCGCTCCGAACCATTTCCAAATGGCAGCATACAAATACCCTCTGAACCTACTGGAACGGTGGAAGCCATTCTATCCATATCCTCATAACTGCGACCACTACGTGCTATTTGCTGTTTTATCCAACTATATTGTATGCCAGCTCCATTAATACATAGTAAAATTCCGATACGGTCAAAATTCTGCTCATAATTTACATGTGCAAAAGCATTTACCCGCGATTGTTCGTCGTAAAGTGGTTTATCTACGATGCCATACACTACGCCAGAAGTGCCAGAAGTAGCAGCTACTTCTCCCTGCCGCAAAACGTTTAATGCAACAGCATTATTCGGTTGGTCGCCTGCTCGATAGCTTACAGCTGTTCCTTCCGCTAGCCCTGTTTGAATGGAAGCAGCACGAGTCACCGTACCTGTAATAGAAAATGTCGGTGCGGTGTCGGCGAGCAAAGAAGGATTAAAATCAAAATAATTCAGTAGATCATGCGCGATATCCTGCTTTTTAAAATTCCAGAAAATACCCTCTGACAATCCTGAAATGGTCGTGTGTATTTCGCCTGTGAGTTTCATTGCAATATAGTCGCCTGGAAGTAGGATTTTATGAATTTTACCATAAGTTTCTGGTTCGTTATCTTTTATCCATTTTAGCTTGGATGCAGTAAAATTGCCAGGGGAGTTAAGATAATTGCTCAGACAATGGCTTTCTCCAAGTTCCATAAAAGCCTGCCTTCCGATAGAAGTGGCACGGCTATCACACCATATTATAGAGGAACGCAAGACACGTTGTTCTTCATCTACTAATACCAAGCCATGCATTTGGTAGGCGATACCTATACCTTTTATATCTTTAGGACTAATATTCGTTTCTGACAGTATTGTTCTAGTAGCAATACATAGGTTTTGCCACCAAATTTCGGGTTGTTGCTCCGCCCAACCAATCTGCCGCGAAATCATATCCATATCTTGTTCAGGATATTGAATAACCTTAATCGCTTCTTGTGTAGCGGCATCTAGCAAAGCTACTTTAATAGTGGAACTGCCTATATCGTATCCTAGTAAATACATCTGCCTTTAAGTAAGGAGTATGAAATAATGAATTCACGAAATTAAACAAAAGATTGAATTTATTACTTCAATTATACGTCAAAAAATGAGCTTGTTATTTTGATTTGCCGAAATCGTAGCTTCAAAATACCTATTTAAGCACCTTTTTGAAGATGTCAATTTATGTCTTTTTTATGTCATTTAGTTGCTTTTTTGTGGTATTTGCCCACCATTCCGCACAAAAAAAATCATCAATATCAGCGACTAATAATGAATTTTATTTGGGTTTTCATAACAGAAAGTTATATTTGTTGCTGATGACAAACAAAGCTATAAAATTATATACTAATATACCTGTTTGTAGAAGTACATTCTGATTACAAAAATAAACCCTAAAACATTGTTAGTCAATGAGTTGGTTTGTTTTGATAAAAGCAAAATAAACCATCAACATAGTATGTAAGTATCAAATACAGTTTTTTAAAATAAATGATTTTTTCATTGGGAAACATTAGAAAAACCTTTCTTATCATGCGAAAATTTATTACGCTACTATTATTGTTAGGGTTGGTTACATTTGCTACTCCGCAACAGACTTATGCGCAGAGTGCAGACAACACAGAAGTAGCTGCTGAAGAAGCAGGCGGATTACAACTGCTTAAAAAGTATTTCATTCAGGGTGACTGGCGCTTTATGAGCTTAGTATTGGTCTGTTTGATTTTAGGACTAGCATTCTGTATTGAGCGAATCATTACGCTAAATGTTGCTAGTACAAATACGACTAAGTTGCTGGCAAAGATTGATGATCGACTCAAAGAGGGCGATAAGGCTGGAGCAATGGAAGTTGCTCGTTCTACGCCTGGTCCAACCGCGAGTATTCTTTATGAAGGTCTGAAGAACGCAGAAGACGGCCCAGAGGCTGTTGAGCGTGCTATTTCTTCATATGGAAGTGTTCAGATGGGCTTACTAGAAAAAGGCTTAGTTTGGATTTCTCTTTTCATCGCTATTGCACCCATGCTTGGTTTCATGGGTACGGTAATCGGTATGATTCAAGCCTTCGACCGTATTGAGGCAGTAGGAGACCTTTCTCCATCAGTAGTAGCAGGGGGTATCAAGGTAGCCCTATTGACTACGGTATTTGGTCTTATCGTGGCGATTATTCTACAAATTTTCTACAACTATATCGTATCTAAGATGGATAGCATCGTGAACAAGATGGAAGATGCTTCTGTAACTTTAGTGGATATGTTGGCTACCAATAATGTATTCAGAAGATAATCGAATTTCTGATTAATTAATTTCTGGAGTGTTAAGAAAGGAAATTTTCGTTTCGTTTGTGCTTCAAATGGAGGCGCAAACGAAACTTATCATAATGGAGAAAATTTCACTTTATACATTCCTTCAAATCGTTAAAAACTATACCATGTATAAATTTTTAGCAAAAAATGGTCAGACGATTGCTTTTGGAATTGGTGTATTGATTAGCATCCTATTCCTAGGAAGTGTGTTCTCAGGCTTGGAAGCGTTCAACGCACAAGGTGATGAAGATAGATTCACCACAGGCATTTTTGACTTGGGCATTATTGCAGCTATTGCATTAGCTGTATTATGTGCAATTGCGGCTGTTTTATTTGGTTTAATGCAAATGTTCGGTGATTTAAGAGGTTCTCTGAAAGGACTCCTCGGTATCGCTGCATTAGTGGCTATATTCTTTATAGCTTATTCTATGGCTACAGCAGCCGAGCCAGGTACTGTCTTGGCTGGAGTAGAAGAACAATTCAAAATCACAGAAGGACAAAGCAAGTTCATTAGTGGTGCTATTTTCTCGGCAGCAGCTATGGCAGCTTTGGCAGCAGCAGCATTTGTGATTTCAGAAGTTGTCGGCTTCTTTAAATAATATTTCATTGGCACTTGGTTGATACTCGAAAATGTAAATTTTACGTATTAGAGTATTTAATTGATTGCTCAAATTAACTCATATTATGGCAAGAAAGAGTGCAAGAGAGCGGATGTCAAATGAAATTAATGCCGGCTCGATGGCCGACATCGCATTCCTGCTCTTAATCTTCTTCCTCGTAACGACGACCATCGTAGAGGATAAGGGGATTACTGTAAAGCTTCCGCCGTGGTCAGAAGACGAGCCAGATATCACAAAGCTAAATAAGCGAAATGTATTTTCAGTATTAGTAAATGCTGATAATCAGTTGCTTGTTCGTGGTGAGCTTGCTCAAATAAAAGACTTAAAAGAACGCGCTAAGGAGTTTATTGTGAATCCTCAAAATAGAGAGGATTTGGCAGAAAAGCCTACTAAAGCGATTATCTCGCTCAAGAATGATCGAGGTACAAAATATGGCACTTATCTTGAAGTATATAACGAACTCAAAGCTGCTTACGAAGAGCTTTGGGATGAGTCTGCACAGCGTAAGTTTGGTACAGATTATACTGATGATATGTCCATTGCTAAAAAACGCGCTATTCGTTCTGAAATTCCATTCGTAATTTCAGAGGCGGAGCCTACATCTTTCGGGGAAGAATAAATCGAAGAATTGCCAATTGGATGTTTATTTTTTTATAAAAAACATTCCAATTATGGCAAAACAAACTGCTAGGCAACGGCTTAGAAATGAAATCAATGCAGGTTCTATGGCGGATATCGCTTTCCTGCTATTGATCTTCTTTTTGGTAACGACTACTATTGTAGAAGATAAGGGGTTAAAAGTCAGGCTTCCACCATGGACTCCTGACGCACCCATCGCAGACGTGAGTTCACGCAATGTTTTTACGGTACTAGTCAATGCTGATGATGAATTGTTGGTGCGTGGTGAGCAAATTCCAATCACGGCTTTGAAGGATTATGCAAAAGAATTTATTGCTAATCCTAAAAGAAAGGCTGAGTTTGCGAAAAAGCCCACTAAAGCAGTCATTTCATTGCAAAATGATAGGTCTACTTCCTATGAAATGTATGTTGCTGTATATAATGAACTAAAAGCAGCATACAATGAATTGTGGAATGACTTAGCTCAATTGAGGTATGGCAAACCTTACTCAGAGGATATGCCTTTAGCAATGAAAAAAGCAATTCGCTCAGAGATACCATTGGTCATTTCAGAAGCTGACCCATTTCAAGCGGAAAACTAATGCTTAACTTGTAAGTATTAGCAAAAATCGAAAAACTGCCGTTTTTTTTAAACGCACTAATAGCTTTTAATTATGGCATTCACAAAAAAAAGAGGTAATACTTCTCCTGAAGTTTCTACCGCATCGCTGCCAGATATCATCTTCATGTTGTTGTTCTTCTTCATGGTGGTAACAGTATTGCGCGATGCAGAACTAAAGGTGAAAGTAAATACGCCTCAAGCAACAGAGCTGACTAAGTTAGAAGAAAAATCTTTGGTGAATTACCTATACATTGGTCGTCCTTTGGAGCGTTACCACAGTTTATACGGTACAAAACCACGCCTACAATTAGGGGATAAATTTTCTTCTGTGAAAGATATTCCACTTTTCTTAGAGAAGCACAAAATTAAAGTTCCTGAAAATCGTCATGGACAAATCACTTCCTCGCTTCGTGTAGATGGCGAAGTAACAATGGGAGTAGTACAGGATGTGAAAACGGAACTTCGCAAATCTAATCAGTTGAAAGTAAACTATTCAGCTAAAAAGCGAGCAGATTAGTCTTTATCTAACAACTGACAAATGGATAAAAAGCGGTGAAATGGTATATTTCACCGCTTTTTGCGTTAACGGAATGTTTATGATAATTAACATTTTTTTGGATAATAGAATTTTGCCATTTTCCCGATGATAACTACTTTTATATCTGATAATTTTTTTTTCACAAAACAACAAACCATTATGAAGCAATTTGTATTAATGTTGTCGATGGCAGTAATGAGCATTTCAGCCTTTGCTATCGGCACAACCGCACAAAATGATTGGGCGCAAAACATAGAAGGCATTGCAGGACTTACTGCTGACCTGCCAAATTTGAGCCAAGAGGCATTTTTAGACCTCACGCCTAAGAAGTACCGTGAAATGACGGGAGAAAAATTAGGCTTCAAGCGTACGCTACAACTGAAAGCAGCGCAACGCATCATTCAGAAGCAGGTTCGAGGTGGTGCTGCTGATATTCCACAAGCAGCCTATATCGTGTTAGCGATACTTGCTTTAGGATGGCTTGCGATGGGGTTGATGGATGATTTTCAAGGAAATAATTGGTGGATAGCATTAATCTTATATGCTTTAGGCTTACTGCCAGGAATAATTTTCTCTTTGATTAAAATGGGTGATTATTATTAATGCAAAATATTGGAAGTCCAACGTTTGGCGTTGGACTTCTTGCTTTATATCTCACTTCCTAAATGGCAAAAGAAAATAAAACTAGAGCAATTTTCTGGCTAATAAGCCTATTTTGTATTCCCATTATTTTATGGATGTTGCCTGCTAATATCTTTGATGAAATGCGAGAATTATGTCTTTCTCGTGTCGTTTTTGATGCAGAATGTTTGCTTTGTGGTATGTTCCGAGCGGTCATGCACTTTCATCACCTTGATTTTGAAGAAGCTATTTATTACAATATACTTGTAGTGTTAGTCTATCCTGGACTAGTAGCAATTTGGTGTCTTTGGCTATACAAAAGTTATAAAAAACTTCAATAGCTCTTCTAGCATACTGGCTTTTGCCTATATTTGTAAGGCAAACATATTCATTATGAAATATAGTTATACCTTAGTCATTCTTCTTGTCTTACCTTATTTTTTAGTTGCACAGTCCAAGCACGATTTCCGTCCTTGTGGTAATACCGAAGGGCGTTCCGACTGGCTAAGAACCTATCAAAAACAACCACACTTATACGAGAAGGGAGCCGATTCAACAATACTTTATATACCGCTCACTATTCATAATGTTGCTACGGATGTAGGAACGGGCTATTTCAAAGGACGTGCGCTCTTAGACGCACTTTGTACGCTCAATGCCGATTTTGAAGCCTCGAATATGCGCTTTTTTATAGAAGGCGATGTAAATCATATTGCTAACACTGCTTATAATATACATGAAACGGTGCTAGATGGAGCAGCTATGATGTTTGCGAATAATGTGCCAAATACACTAAACTGCTATATCGTGAGTGACCCTGCTAGTAATTGCGGTTATAATTTGCCTTATGCAGGTATTGCATTAGCTAAAAATTGCGCGAATCCCAGCGACCATACTTGGGCACATGAAGTTGGGCATGCGTTTAAATTACCCCATCCATTTTTAGGTTGGGAAGGTGGCGTGAGTCACGACGATTCGGTGGAGCATGACTATAATAATCCAGCACCAGAAAAGGTATTACTCAATTATACTTATTTCAAAGATACGCTCATTTTAGACACGCTGATTATTGATACCGTTTGGGTGGAATTGGCGGAGCGGAGCAATTGTCATTTCGCAGGAGATGGTTTTTGTGATACCGAAGCGGATTATTTGAGTTCACGCTGGCAATGTACAGGCGACGCTACAAGTGCGGTGCAGCAAACCGACCCTAAGGGCGAGAGATTTACCTCAGATGGGACACTTATCATGTCTTATTCCAACGATAATTGTGCGGCACGATTCACCAACGAACAAACAGCAGCCATGCGCGCGAATCTGTTTGATGAAAAACCAGAACTGCTCTATAATCAAAGCTCTGCGCCACCTATCGGGGATGAGCCAGTTACAGTTATCAGTCCTTTTGAAGGTGAAATCACACCACCAGACGCTAGCTATTTTGAATGGAACGCTGTGCCTAATGCAACGCACTATGTATTCGAGTTAAGTCCAATTTTAACGTTTTCTGCTTTGCAAATAGATACTATAGTGAGTACAACAAGTCTAGAGATAGGTGGACTGTTGAATGAACGACGCTATTATTGGCGCGTTCGTCCTTTTAATAGCCATACGTTTTGTACGGATTTTTCAGCACGCTTTTCTTTTGAAACGGGAACGGTGAGCAGCACGCACGATTGGCTAGATGAGCAAGTGCGTATCTATCCGAACCTTTTGCATTCAAATGATATACTTAGTATTGAATTTGGGGAGCGTGTTCCAGAAAATTTGCTAGTCAATGTGCTGAGTATAGATGGTAAACTAGTACATCATCAAACTTTTACCGCAGCTAGAAATGAGTTACAAGTAGCTCTTCCATCTTTGGCAAAGGGCGTGTATTATGTGCATTTAGAGAGTGCGTTGGGGGCTAAAGTAGAGCGTATTGTGGTGTATTAATCTGTAATATATGCTCTATCTGCTGTTTTATACTAAGTTCTTAGTCTGCCCAATCTTTTGAAAATATAAATGAGGTAGTTTTTAGTACTCTAAAAGTTTAACACTACAAACACATGAAAACCCACCTGTTATTACTAATTACAGCTATTCCCTATCTTGCCATAGCTCAAGTAGAAGTAAGTCTCCTTCACTATCCTACTGAAGGAGAAAACTTTACCGCTCATATCGCACCTCACGATGAGGGGACTATTTTAGCATTATATAATAGGATAGATGGCGACGACCATTATACGATCGTAAGCACCGACTTAGATGGTATAGAAACTAATAGAATAGAACGTTTACAATTCAATGATGTTAGTGTACGCTCAATCACTTATATGCTGGAGCATGAAATAGGGGTATTAGGTTTAGCAAGTATTTATGATGAGCGCGATGGGCAAAGCAGTTTTATTTCTTTTACAGTAGCACCTGATTTAGCAATTAACATTATTGATACGGTCTATATAGAACCCAAAACAAAATTAATTTTTAATACAATAAAGGAAAATCCTGATTTGCAGTTGCTAGAAGGGATAGGTGGAGTATATGACAATAATGAAAGAGTGATTGACCATTTACAATTACTCATGCATTCTGACGGAAAGTTTGAACGATTGAATTATGATATTTTGCGTTCTTCTTCTCGGTTTATTTCAGACTTTATTTATAATCCCGAACTGGAACAGTATATGCTTGTGCTTTTTCCTGTTTTCACTATGTTTGCAGATAAAAATCTTGTTTTTCTAAATCAAATACAAAATCGTTATCCTCAACTATATCGAGATACTACCTTTCATCATAGTTTTATACAGAGTGCTTGTATGTCTACGGAAGGTGGCGTAGAATGTCTTGGATTAGGTTCTCCTACAGACCACCGAATGGCAATTCATAATTGGACTTGGACGGAAGAGACGGCTGAAATCACTCAAGCTTTTCCCATAACACCTGAAGGCTTGGAATACGCAGTGGAAGAAATTGGAGGCAGAAGAGATGCCACCAATAATCTATATGTCTATGCGCGGGAGCGTAGTTTTATTTTTAATCAGATACCAGAGCCTAACTTTGTGTATGCTGCTAAATATAATACCAATAAGGAATTGCTTTGGGATGTGATTTTTCAGGACAATGTGAATGAATATGTAGCTAGAGATATAGCATTGGATAATAAGGGGAATTTTCTCATAGGTGGCGAGCTAACTTACGACTTAGGTATCACGAATTTCCTTCTAAAAGTTCATGCCCCTGACGCGCTTACTACTGACGTAAGTACGCCT
>JAHDCQ010000005.1:0-23643 GCA_020629845.1 Saprospiraceae bacterium
AAGCCTTTATCCAAACTCATCGCAGTTTTATCGTCAATATGCACAAAGTCAAATCCGTAGATTTGGAAAATGATGTCGTGGTGCTGGAAAGCATGCACGTTCCGCTCAGTCGGCGCGAGAAAGAGCGGGTGTTAGAGACTTTGGATTGGATATGAATCTTATCGTATCAAAATCATTTTCTTTGTTTGCTGAAAAGCTGCCGTTGCTAAGGCGTAATATAAGATACCTGTGGGTAGCTCGCTATTATTCAGCATCACTTCATTATAGCCTTTCTCAAAGTGCTGCTCTATAGCCTTCAGTTGTTTCCCATGTACATCGCTGATGACAATATGAGCAGTCTGTGCTTCAGGCAAGGAAAAACGAATAGTCGTTTCCGTACGGAAAGGATTAGGCGAGTTTTGATAAAGCGCATAATCTTGTTCCTGAAAAGCTAATTGTATATGCTGAAAATGCCCATCTTTGGCATAAGCTTCTGCTTCAAGTTTGGATGAATTGAGTTGTATCGCTTCGCTTAGGAGGAGGTCTTTCGTAGCTCTGAATTGGAAATTGACAAAATCTGTTTCTTGGGTATTTCCAATCCAACTTGCAATAATATAATTTTCAAAAAATCCAAAATGCTTTGAGTTTGCCGCACCTTCCTCGATGTCTACTAACTCCAAACCTTCGTGTTGTAGGGTGAATTGCAATCCATCAATACTTGCCAAATCAGCATGCAGCGATAGGGTAGTGGTCTCGCCTGCTTGTAGGTATTGATTGGGAGCTTGGAATAGGAAGGTAGAGTTGTCGTTACGGACTTCAAGTGGGCTGGGTAGGCTATTATTCGTTACATCTCCTGTTTTAATTCCATAAAAATGCATGTCCCAATCACTATTTTCATCTGAAAAATCAAGGCTAATAGATTCAGGGAAATCCGGTACATCATAAGTAGGTATAGATTCAAATATAAATTGTTTAGGTATAAATCGCCAACTCGTATTCGTCCGAAAATCGTTGTCAATTCCTAAAATCAATCTTCGTATTTCTATGATATCAAAAGACGTAATCGTGCCAGAGCGATTAACATCAGCAGCAATTCGTTGATAAGGGTCTAATACTGTTTCTCCTAGAATATGTCTGAAAATAAGTACAGCATCGAAGGTGGAAATTTGATCTAAGGGATTCGTTTCATGCATGGGCGTAATGGTATATGTTTCATCCGCTCGAAGGGATAAAAAGGAAAAACTACCATCCCAAGCGGTTGTAGCCGTTTCAGTTGCGTCACCTGTGAGTTGCACTTCTACTCCTTCAATTGCCGTGCCATTGAAAGTGGTGATTTCACCCCGTATAGGCGTACCCTGTGCAAGGAGTTGCATACCAAAGTTACTTACTACTAAAAGGAAACAAAGTACAAAAAGCTTATTATTTGAAATGTGATGTAAAAAACGAGAAGTAGGATGAATTTTTGACTTATTCTTCATAGGATTAATGCTTATCGGGTGTAGGACAAAAATCCCTTTTCCCATCCAATGGAACACGTTCCATTGGGATAAATCATACGATTTGGAAAATTTGTCCTATACCCATGATTACTTATACCATTCTAATGAAGCAAAAATACAGTATAAAAGCATAGAAAGGCAAATTCTATGTGCTTCATTGCCAATGTTTAACAAAAAATAGCTTGCAAAAAGTGATATTTAGAAAACGGATTTACAAACATTATCAAAAGCAATGGAATTTGATATTGAGTTGAAAGCCCTTTACATTTGTAGCAATGACAACTACGACGACATATCAATTATTCACTTCTTTAGCGGCATCTCTTCGCCGCCGCAACCGTCGTCGTCGCCCATAGGGGCGTAAATTTTCCATATCATCCTTTCTAGGGTGGATAACATGCAACTGTCCACCGCTTTTCAAAAAGTATCAATAGCAAAGCTATTGCAAATGCCATTATCAATTTTCAATTTTTAATTTTCAATTCAAAAAATGGCTATCAAAATCATCATTGCAAGCGCAGAACACGCGCCTCATGCCCAAGCAGTTTGCGACCTTATTGCGGAATCCGCAAAAGATAGAAAAACAGGTATCGCCAAACGCAAATCCGAATACATCCGTGAGAAAATGGAAAACGGCAATGCCATTATCGCATTTGTAGGCGGGGAATTGGCGGGCTTCTGCTATATCGAAACCTGGAGTCACGGACGTTATGTAGCGAACTCTGGACTCATTGTTGCCCCAAAATTTCGCAAAATGGGCTTAGCAAAAGCCATTAAAGCAAAAGCCTTTCATCATGCCCGCGATAAATATCCAGAGGCGAAAGTGTTTGGTATTACCACGAGTTTGGCGGTCATGAAAATCAATAGCAATTTAGGCTACCAACCCGTCACCTTTTCCGAACTCACGCAGGACGATACTTTTTGGAAAGGCTGCCAAAGCTGCCCAAACTATGACATACTACAAAGAAACGAACAGCGACTCTGCTTATGTACGGGAATGCTTGCTCCCTCCAAAGTAGAAGCAGGACAGCACAAAAATTCGCATACCGCGCTCGAAGATTATCGAGACTCAAAACTAGTAGAATGAAAATAGTATTAGCCTATTCAGGTGGTTTAGATACCTCTTTCTGTGTCAAATATTTGACGCAAGAAAAAGGCATGGAAGTCCATGCAGTTACCGTCAATACGGGCGGTTTTTCAGAAGCAGAAGTCGAGGAAATTGGCGCGAAAGCCCTTGCACTTGGCGCAGCTTCCTACCATTGCATTGATGCCCTCGAAAATTATTACGAACAATGCGTGAAATACCTCATTTTCGGAAATGTATTGCGAAATAATACCTATCCGCTTTCCGTAAGTGCAGAGCGTACTTTTCAAGCTCTTGAAATTATAAAACATGCTCGCATCATTGGCGCAAAAGCCGTTGCACATGGCAGTACAGGCGCAGGGAACGACCAAGTGCGTTTCGATTTAATTTTCTCTGTGTTAGGTGGCGAATTGGACATTATCACGCCCATTCGAGATATGCAATTATCGCGCCAAGCTGAGATTGAATATTTACAACAGCAAGGCGTAGATTGGTCATGGGAAAAGGCAAAATATTCCATCAATCAAGGTATATGGGGAACAAGTGTCGGTGGCGCGGAAACACTTACTAGCCATCAAGCCTTACCCGAAAGTGCGTGGCCGTCGCAACTGCAACAAGAAGGCGAGGAAATACTGACTTTAGTATTTGAAGAAGGCGAACTGAAAGCGGTAAATGAACAAGCTTTTGAGCGTCCTGTAGCGGCAATTGCATATCTCCAAACCCTAGCCGCACCCTACGCCATTGGGCGTGACACTCACGTGGGTGATACGATTATTGGCATAAAGGGGAGGGTCGGCTTTGAAGCGGCTGCGCCTATGATTATCCTAAAAGCGCATCATTTACTAGAAAAACATACCCTCACGAAATGGCAACAATATTGGAAAGAACAACTCGCCAATTGGTACGGTATGTTCCTCCACGAAGCGCAATTCCTCGATCCTGTGATGCGAAATATAGAAACTTTTTTGACGGCTACACAGACCAATGTTTCAGGAAAGGTTTTTGTGAAATTGCTGCCTTATCGTTTTGAGTTGCAAGGTATCCAGTCGGATAAGGATTTAATGCAAAGCAAATTTGGGCAATATGGCGAAATGAACAAAGCCTGGTCGGGCGAAGATGTGAAAGGCTTTACGAAGATTTTATCGAATCATTTGAAAATTCAACAGCAAACGCAGGGCGCATGATAAAAGTCGGAATCATAGGCGGTGCAGGTTATACAGGTGGCGAATTGATACGCTTGCTGCTACATCATCCACAAGCAGAAATTGTCTTTGTGCATTCGCAAAGCCAAGCAGGAAAGCCGCTACATAGCACCCACCAAGACCTAATAGGCGAAACGGATGTATATTTTACCGATAAAATTAGCCAAGAAGTGGACGCATGGTTTTTGTGCATGGGACATGGGCGTTCTAGGGCGTTTTTGGAAGTCAATCCACCAGCCGAACACCTCCGCGTGATTGATTTAAGCAACGAATTTCGATTATCTGCCAATAACGAAGCATTTATTTACGGACTTCCAGAACTCCATCGCCCCGCTATTCAAGGAGCGAAGCACATAGCCAATCCAGGTTGTTTTGCAACAGCTATTCAATTAGGCTTGTTGCCTTTAGCGAGCGCGGGTCTGCTGCATCAGTCCATTCATGTCCATGCCATCACCGGCGCGACAGGGGCAGGGCAGCAGCCCCGTTCGACTACCCACTTCGCTTGGCGCGACAATAACGTATCTATTTATAAAGCGTTCAAGCACCAACATTTGGACGAAATCAAGCAAAGCCTACAGCAATTGCAAAGCAATTTTGAGCAAAGCATCAATTTTCTGCCGCTACGCGGAAATTTCTCGCGCGGTATTTTTGCAAGTATTTATATAGAGGCAAAGGAAGATTTGGACAAGTTTCAAAAACTATATGCGGATTACTACAAAGACGCGCCATTCACGCATTTGACCAATGAAAACCCTGCACTCAAACAAGTCGTGAATACCAATAAATGCCTCCTTCATCTGATGAAAGAAGATGGCAAATTACTCATCATCAGCATGATTGATAATTTACTAAAAGGCGCGTCAGGACAAGCCGTACAGAATATGAATTTAATGTTCGGCTTGGAGGAAACGATGGGACTTCGTCTAAAGGCTTCTTATTTCTAATTGGTATTAGGTACAAAGTATTAGGTAAACGATTGATACCTAATACATAATACCTGATACTTAATACCATGAAAATATGGATTTATTCAAGGTTTATCCACTCTTCGATGTAGAAATTGTACGCGGCGATGGCAAATATGTCTATGACAAAAACGGGCAGCAATACCTCGATTTTTACGGAGGTCATGCGGTCATCTCGATTGGGCATAGTCATCCACATTATACTGCACGTGTCACGCGACAGTTGGAGCAATTGGGCTTCTATTCCAATTCGGTACAAAATCCTTTGCAGCGCGAATATGCACAGAAGCTAGGTGCGCTTTCGGGTTGCGAGGAGTATAATTTATTCTTAGTCAATTCAGGGGCAGAAGCTATTGAGAATGCACTAAAAGTTGCCTCCTTCGAGACGGGAAAAAGCAAAGTCATTGCCTTTAAAAAAGCCTTTCATGGACGTACTTCAGCAGCCGTGAATATCACGGATAACACTAAAATTCAAGCCCCTATCAATACCCGCTTCGATAAGGCATTGCTGCCAATGGGCGATATAAAAGCCGTGCAGAAACAACTCAAACGCGGCAATGTCTGTGCTGTCATCATCGAGGGTATACAAGGCATTGGTGGCATTCACGTACCTGATGCGGAATTTTTGGAGGAACTTGCGATAGCCTGCCAAGAAAATGGTGCGCTTCTCATTTTGGATGAAATTCAATCGGGTTTTGGACGGACGGGTAAGTTTTTCGCTTATCAACGTGCCAATATTCAGCCTGACATTATCACAATGGCAAAAGGCATGGGTAATGGTTTTCCGATAGGCGGGATTTTGCTACATCCGCGTTTTGAGGCGAAGTATGGAATGTTGGGTACAACTTTCGGTGGCAATCACTTGGCCTGCGCGGCGGGCTTGGCGGTGCTGGAAGTGTTAGAACAAGAAAATCTAATGGCAAATGCCGCTAGAGTAGGGGAGTACTTGAAAGCACAATTAGAAACCATTAAAGGCATCAAAGCAGTACGCGGTGAAGGCTTGATGATTGGCATTGATACGGGTTTCCCCATCAAGGAAATGCGGAAAGAAATGCTATTCGAAGGGCAAATTTTCACAGGTTCTTCTTCCGATCCGAATGTGTTGCGTTTGCTACCACCTTTGACAATTTCGGTCAGCGACGCGGATATGTTTGTGAGTACTTTCAAAACTTATTTCGAAAAACATCAACCTACGCTTGTGAAGAAGTCGAAGGCAATTTTTAAGCGTATTCAGGATAAATTTCAGTAGCAGCCAAGCGGTGCTTGGCCATGTTACACTTTGCAAATATGACTTAAGCCAAGCATCGCTTGGCTGCTACCATATTAATATGAAAAATTTCACCTCCGTCCACGATATTGCTGATGTACAGGCTTTGATAAAAAAAGCAGCAGCAATGAAAGCAAACCCGCTACAATATGCGGATTTCGGAAAAGGCAAAACAGCCGTACTATTATTTTTCAATCCAAGTTTGCGGACACGCTTAAGTACCGAAAAAGCAGCCTATAATCTCGGCATGTCCGTGATGACGATGAATGCTGCACAAGGCTGGAAACTCGAATTTGAAGATAATGTGGTGATGAAAAGCGACAAAGCCGAACATATCCGTGAAGCGGCGCAAGTCATCAGCCAATATGCTGATGTAATTGGGATTCGCACTTTCCCAAGCCTCACGGATAGGGCAAAAGACTACGAAGATGCTATCCTTTATAAATTGATAAAATACGCAACAGTGCCAGTAGTGAGTTTGGAATCGGCAATTCGGCACCCATTACAATCACTTACGGACGCACTTACGATAAGCGAGCATCAGCCAAGGTATCGTCCGAAAGTAGTGCTGACTTGGGCACCGCATCCGCGCAATTTGCCACAAGCTGTTGCCAATTCTTTCGCAGAATGGATGCTGGCTTGGGATGCCGTAGATTTGACCATTACGCATCCCAAAGGCTATGAATTATATAAGGGCTTTACAGCAGGCGCAAGCATCACACACGACCAAAAAGCGGCTTTTGAAGGTGCGGATTTTATTTATGCTAAAAATTGGTCGAGCTATCACGATTATGGCAAAAATCCAAAGCAAGACCTCGATTGGATGATTACAGGCGACAAAATGGCATTGACGAATGCTGGAAAATTCATACACTGCCTACCTGTGCGTAGAAATGTCGTGGTAGCGGATGAGGTGTTAAATAGCGCGGCTTCTTTGGCGATTGAGCAGGCGAATAATCGGACGTATGCGGCGCAGGCGGTGTTGTATGAATTATTGCATAGTAAATAAACACCTGTAGAGACGACATGCCTGCCGTCTCCTGTTCCATAATGCTGTTTCATTTTGCAAAATATAACTTACATAAGCGGCATGAGGCGGCAGGCATGTCGCCTCTACAATAGCTTGATAAAATATCTGGAAGTGGATGCATTGTATGTTTTAAAAATAGGCGGCAAAATCCTAGACGACAAAGCAAAGCTAAAAGCCGCGCTCGCAGATTTTGCAAAAATAAAAACACCAAAAATACTCGTACACGGCGGCGGAAAACGCGCCAATGAACTCTGCCCAAAACTAGGCATCGAACCAAAAATGATAGATGGTCGTCGTATCACCGATGCCCCAACTTTGGAAGTAGCGACGATGATATATGCAGGACTGCTCAATAAAACAGTAGTGAGCCAATTGCAAGCTTTGGGCTGCAATGCACTTGGACTATCGGGGGCAGATGGGAATGTGATTCAAGCAGTGAAACGTCCTGTAAAAACGATTGATTATGGTTTTGCAGGGGATATTGTACAGGTGAATACGGCTTTGCTAAAGACACTTTTGCAGCAAGGTATCACGCCTGTATTTTGTAGTATCACGCATGATAAAGCAGGGCAGTTGCTCAACACCAATGCCGATACCATAGCAACAAGTATCGCGATTGCTTTGGCTGGTGAGTATGCCGTGCAATTGCAATTTCATTTCGAGAAAAAAGGCGTTTTGATGAATCCAGAGGATGAGGCATCTTTTTTGCGAAGCCTGACGCATTCGGACTATGAAGTGCATAAAGCAAGCGGTATCATTTCTGCAGGTATGATTCCAAAATTAGATAATGCTTTTGCTGCAAAATCAGCAGGGGTGGCAAGCGTGAAAATTGCACAAACCGAAATCCTATGAATACAAAAGTGAAAGTTCAGCCGTTGAATACCTCTAAAGCGTCCGATGGTTATATCGAACTGCTCCAAAAATTAATTGCTACTCCTTCCTTTTCGCGGCAGGAGGATAAAACGGCAGCTTTGCTCATTGAGTTTTTGGAAGCAAAAGACATTTTCGCGCAACGACACCTTAATAATATATGGGCAAAAAATAAACATTGGGAAGCAGGCAAACCCGTCCTATTGCTCAATTCGCATCACGATACGGTGAAAGCTGTGGAGGGCTGGCAGCGCAATCCTTTTGAGCCGAGTATCGAAAATGGGAAACTATATGGCTTGGGGAGCAATGATGCAGGCGCATCACTAGTTTCGATGATGGCGACTTTTGTACATTTTTATGAGCGAAAAGACCTAGCGTACAATCTACTCTTCGCGGCTTCTGCGGAAGAAGAAGTGTCTGGCAAAAATGGGATTAGTGCCTTATTGCCCCATTTGCCTAAAATAGATGTAGGCATTGTAGGCGAACCCACGGAAATGCAAATGGCAGTAGCAGAGAAAGGTCTAATTGTGATAGATGCACTTGCCAAAGGTGTGGCAGGACATGCAGCGCGTACCAACAATGTGAATGCTATCTATAAGGCAATGGAAGATATAGCTTGGTTACAGACCTATCAATTTCCAAAAACTTCCGAGTGGCTGGAAGCAGTAAAAGTAACGGTGACACAAATCGAGGCAGGCAAGCAACACAATATCGTACCGGATGAATGTCGCTATGTGATTGATGTCCGTACCAACGATTGCTATTCTAATCAGGAAGTATTTGAAATCTTACAAGCATATACGCAAGCCGAACTAACTGCTCGTTCTTTCCGCTTAAATTCTAGCCAGATTGGCACCCTGCATCCTCTAGTACAGCGCGGAAAAGCATTGGGTATGTCTTGTTTTGGCTCGCCTACTTTGTCCGACCAAGCCTTGATGCCTTTCCCAACGCTTAAGCTAGGCATAGGCGATTCTAATCGTTCGCATACCGCAGATGAATTTATTTATTTGCATGAAATTAAACTAGGAATACAGCTATACATACAGTTATTGGAAGATTTGATTTTGTAAGAAAAAATGTAACTATTCAGTAGAACAGAGAGCAGAGATCGTTTTACTGTGAGAACAGAGACAAGGATGATGGAAAAGTCGTATTTTAAGTCTCTATTCCCTGCCCGACGGCAGGCGGGTCTCAACAAAGTGGTCTCTGCTTTCTCTTCTGAATAATTACGAAAAAATAATGGAACTACTCCTACGAGTAGTTCCATGTCATCTCTTTAAGCGTCTCTTTGTACTGAAATAGATGAATTAGGTTTTTGTGTGGGGTTAAGTGTTTCAATTGTAACAATTGTAGCGATAAGTTTCATAATACAAAACCTTTAAGGTGTTTACAAATAGTGTATGCATATGGATGTTTATTCGTTGTTAATTAATTGTTTATGATAAATAACTAATTTATTTTTGTTTTTTTATGGTGTTAAAAATGTGACATTGTTTTTATAAAAGCAATTTCTTGAAAAAAGTTTATTTTTTTAAGTAAAAAAGGCGAAATATTCAAAAAAAGAGGAAATTCAACTCTAAACAGGGGATAAAAAATGGGATTATGAAATTATGGCAAAAAAACTATGACCTCAATAATAAAATAGCTGCTTTCACAATAGGTCACGATAATGAACTGGACTTGCAATTGGCCACCTATGATGTACAAGGCTCCATGGCGCATATTCGCATGTTGCAGTCTATTGGTTTATTGGAAAAAGCAGAATTAGATACGTTACTAGTAGCCTTGGAAGGCATTTTGGCCCAAATAAAAGTAGGCAATTTTGAAATAGAGACTGGTGTAGAGGATATTCATTCGCAAATAGAATTGATGCTTACACGGGAGCTAGGCGATTTGGGGAGAAAGATTCATGCAGGGCGTTCGCGCAATGACCAAGTGCTGGTAGATTTGCGCTTGTTTTTTCGTGCAGAAATTAAAGCGATTAATGAGTTGGTAGCAGCTTTGTTTGAACTATTGCAAAACAAAAGCGAGCAATTTAAAGCGGTGCTGATGCCTGGCTATACGCATACGCAGGTAGCAATGGTTTCCTCCTTTGGCTTATGGTTTGGAGCTTATGCGGAGGCATTAATAGATGATTTACAACTATTACAAGCCGCCTACAAAGTTATTAATCAAAATCCCTTGGGTTCGGCAGCGGGTTATGGTTCTTCCTTTCCCCTGAATCGAACGATGACCACCGAATTGTTGGAATTTGACACGCCTGCCTATAATGTGGTCTATGCACAAATGGGGCGTGGCAAATCCGAACTCTTTTTCAGTTATGGCATCGCTGCACTAGCAACTACTTTAGGCAAATTGGCGAGTGATATTTGCCTCTACAATAGTCAAAATTTTGCTTTTCTGAAATTACCCGATGAGTTTACGACGGGCTCTAGCATCATGCCACACAAGAAAAATCCCGATGTCTTTGAATTGATTCGAGGGCATTGCAATCTACTGACGAGCCTTCCGCTTCAAGTTACAAGCTTGACCAATAATCTCACAAGCGGCTATCATCGTGATTTTCAGTTACTCAAGGAAGTTTTATTTCCCGCTATTCAGCAGCTTAAATCTTGCTTAGAAATGACACGCTACGCGTTGGCTACTATCGAAGTGCATCCCAATATTTTAGACGATGAAAAATATAAATACCTCTACACCGTAGAGGCAGTGAATGCTGAAGTGCTAAAGGGAATGCCGTTCCGAGCCGCTTATCAGAAAATAGGGCAACAAGTAGAAGCGGGCAATTTTCAGTTCAATGGCAAGATTCAACATACGCATGAGGGGAGTTTAGGGAATCTTTGTACTGCTGAAATAGCGACTAAAATGGCACGGGTGCAGAAAAATTGGTGATAAGGAGGCGCAATTCTATACGATCTCTTTTAGCATCCAATCTTTTAGTGGAAAGTTCGCCGTTTTATTTAATTCTTCGACTAAGCTTTGTAGCTGAATACTTATGTGCTGTTCATCTTGAATACGCAGTATGGCAATTAGTTTTTTCATATAATGAATGCTTAGATTATAGTTTTGGATACCCTGTTTATTTAGGAAGTTATACAAATTTTCTAAGCGGAGGTGCGTATCATCGAAGTCTCTAGTATGGATATTGATTTTTGCCCATATTAAATCAATATAGGAACGATGACGAATATCTTTCATTTCTTCACTTTCATTCATTTTGTTGAGGTAGATATAGGTTTTAGAGATGTATTTGGCTTTTGCTTGTGGCTTTGTTTCATCTTCTGATAGATAATGAAAATACAAGGCTTCTGCTAAATTGGGGGTGCAAGTTCTATACTTTTGAGGCAGTAAAAATCGGGATTTTGGATTGTCCAGAAACTTTCGCACCGTATCATATTGCTTTAGTCTTATCCAAATCATTATAGCAGTAATAAAGGTATCATTTCGCATTTCTTTAAGTAGGCCTTGTTCTTGCCCTTTGATGATAAGTTCGGATAACTTATTGAGGTATTTTTGCCGATTAGAATTGTCCTTGCTACTATTGATTTGAGCAACACAGAAATTTTGTAGGGTAGAAAAAATATCAATTTGGCATTCAGGTTTTAGCTGTTGTTTATTTAGAAAGTCTTTGCTGTAGCCAAATATACAATTTGCTAGGAGTTCATAGTCGTCTAAAATTTCTGGATTAGGCGTTTCTGTACGTTGTGCAGTAAGCTTGTAGATTAAACAATAAAGATAAGTAATCGGAAACTCATTGCGATATGCAGATTCTTTGAGAGGGGAAAACGTTAAATTTGCTTGTTCTGATGTCGCATTTTTATGTCTTGTTTTTCGTATTAATTTCATGCCTTCTAATCGCAAAGCTTCAGTTTCATAATAATCTTTAAGATAGCCCGATAAGATTTCTAAAGAAGCGGCATGTTGATCTCTATTTTGTTTAGCTATCCAATTACCTTCAATAAGGTGTGCTTCGTATTTTTTGTGTAAATAATCTCTCCCACTCATCACTAACTTACGCTTAATCGTTGCGTTAAACATTTTCTCTATACCGTATTTTTGGTAAACTTTAAGTAGCGTATTGCGCTGAAGATTAGTGTCTTTTTGCATTTCTTGGAATACAAGAAATTGCTCTATATGTTTTAGGAGTTTCTGTTGAACTGGATACGTTTGCTGAGTAGATAATTGGAGAAGCTTACAAGCTTTCTGCGTATTGAATTTTCTAAGGTCAGCGATTTTTAACTGCACTACGTAGTTAAAAAGTTGTCGTTCTTTTTCATTCGTTCTAGAGATAGAGGTGTTTAAATACTCTTTCAGCTTTGTGAGTACTTTGGGGTCTTGTTTCTTAAAAAACAGCAATAACTCATATAAATCGGATTCTCTACCCATCTTGTTTTTGCCTTTTTTTAATATAAAATTAGATTATAAATAGTTGGTATACAAATGTATAAATAATTTTTTTATGTATAAAATATCTAAATTGAATTTGGAAAAATATTTTTTTGCACTCATATTTGTTTTAGAAACAAAACCATTGCGTTATGAAAAAACTACTTTATCAACTGATTGCCACCATGCTTGCTATAGTTTTAGTGAATGTAGTGCAAGCGCAAGAAAAATTTCGCGCAACTAGTACTATAACAGAAAGTGTTGATTTGTTCAAAAGTGGCAAAATATCCTATGAGCTGATTGGTACAGCTAAAAAGCAAAAACCGAACGTCATTCAGGATATTGGAGTGGATAATACAGTAGGTTATAAGTTGACGATTCGTAGTTCAATACCGCTTTCTTCGCGCAATGTAGCTATACGAGACACGCTATCTAAACTAATTGACATAAGTACTCTCAAAATAAAAGAAAGCATAGATGAACTTGAACTAAGAATAGTGGAAGGTAATGTGGTGGAGTTTTTATTTCCAACAATGGATTTGCCTGCTAAGGGGGCAACAGTTGTGGAGTTCGAGTGCCAATTAATTACTGATGTTTTTCAGGAGCATATTATCGAAAATCATGCTTCTATTTATATAGAAAATGAGATAGTAGGTAGAACTAATAGTGTTTATCATAAAATTGAAAATAGATCCAAGCAAGCAGGTTTTGTAGTAACAGATGGTATAAACACCAATTCAAGAGCAACTATTTATCCTAATCCTACTCATGGTAGCATATGGATAAATCAGCTTGAGACTGGTTATCTTACAGTGAGAGATTATACTGGTCACGAATTTTTAACTATTCCTATTCAAGGAGAACAAACGGTAGATTTATCCAACTATCCAAGCGGTATTTACTTCATAGAAATAACCAATCAAGATGGCTTGAGAAGCGTTAGTCGAGTCGTCAAATCGCAGTAAACCAAAAAAATTCAAGTTTACGGATAAACCTTCAACATAGTTGAGGTTTATCCAGGACTTGGGTTGAATAAATAAGGTAAAATACAAATCCTCATATTGTCCCTATCGCTAGTAGCCACCACTTCCCTGATATATCACGAACCCAACGTTTTTGATAAGGGAAGTGGTTGGCTATGAGTTTTTTTACAAAATACTCAATGAGTGAATTGTGAATGGCTGAATGAACGAATGTAGTTTAGAATTATTCACTCATTCAGATTTTTATCATTCACTCATTGAGTAATTACGTCTGAATTCATACTAGATGTCAATATACATTGTGCGCTCTGTTATCTCCGTGAGTATACTTAATTGTTAAGCAGCGCATAGCTTACAATCGGGTAAACACAAAACTACAACCAATTCCCGCTTTATTAAGAAGGTAGCAAACGCACTCGTTTGCTCCTTTACTTTTTAGCATTGTTCTAATGCTTTTATTAGTCTCCTTAGCATAGTTACACAGCCATCCAGTTGTTCTTTTGCTACAAATTCATTCGCACGGTGGGCTTGGGCTATATCACCTGGGCCACAAATAACGGCTTCAAAGCCTGCATTGGAAAATTGTCCTGCTTCAGCAGCATAAGACACGGTATGCAATTCCGTTTGTTGAGCAAGTTGCTGAATGAATGGCACAACAGGCGAGTCCAAAGGCGTATCAAGCGTAGGTACAGGCGGGTGGAGTTCTATAGTTTCGATTTTAGTGCCTGCAAAACGTTGTTGAAGTATCTGTTCGCGCTCTTGGCAGTAGGCTTTAAATTCCTGCACAATCGCTTCAATCGTATTGCTCGGAATATTACGTACATCCCAAGTAAAGCTACACTCGTCCGCTACTACATTGGTCGCAATACCGCCTTTTATAGTACCGATATGGATGGATGTATGATTAGGCGTGAAGCGGTCATCTATTTGTCCTGCTTCGTAGAGGGCTTCCATTTTTTGTTCAAGCCAAAATATCAGGCGGGCTGCTTCATGTATAGCACTTACCTCCGTACGAATACGGCTGCTATGTCCTGCCGAACCATGTATGCGGGTCTCGCAGAACACAATTCCTTTTTGTCCCACCACAGGCTGCAACATAGAAGGCTCTCCGATGATGGCAAAGCGTGGTTTTTCGGCATAGGTCGCCATAATAGATGCTGCTAAAGCGTCACCTGCCAAACAACCGACTTCTTCATCGTAGGAGAAGGCAAAATAGATGGGACGCTTCAAATCAGCAACCAACATTTCAGGCACTAAGGCTAGGCAGCAAGCAATGAAGCCTTTCATATCGCAAGAGCCGCGTGCATAGAGTTTGTCGCCACCGTCCACCAATTCAAAAGGGTTGGTATGCCAATCCTGTCCCTCGGTAGGCACTACATCGGTATGTCCTGATAATATTACTCCATTATCCGCAGCAGGCCCAATACGGCAATGGAGTGAAGCTTTTGAGCCGTTTTCATTTGGCACAAGATGATAGTCGACAGCATGTTGTTCTAAGTAGTCTTTTATCCAATTGATAATGCCTAGATTACTTTTCCCGCCTCCTATGGCTTTGAATTGTACTAAGTTGGCTAATATATCTTGTGCAGTTGGCATGCTTGTATTATTTATCTGTTCCTATTTCAAGCGGTTTCTATCCGCAGTTTGCCCTGGAATGGTGTCCAATAAATTCCGAATTTCCTCTACATTATCCGTAATCTTGGAAATGTGCCACTCTAGACTTTGGCGTTGCGCTTCTTGTTCCTTAAGTTTTTTAAATTCTTTGTATAAATAGACTTTGAATGCTGGGGAGAGCCATGTACAAAACTCTAGTGCGATGTCGCTATGGGCAAAGGTGCCGCCATAGCGTCCAGCTTTGGAAATAATACCGATGGCATTCGTAGCACTAATATAGGTTTTTGGCGAAATATTAGCGCGATTGTCAGGAGCTTGCAATCTAAAGTTGTGCATTTGCACAACATTAAAATTCGGATTGTGTACACGCTCCCAAGTTTCGAGATAGAGTAGGGTGTTTTGATTCCGAATCCAATTCAGGATAGAATAAGCAGGCTTTTGAGCCTTGCTTTGTTTAGCTATATCTGTCAGAGAAACATAATCTTCGTCCTGTATACTCTCGATTGTAATATTTAAGCCTTGTACCTGTAATACTTGTTTCGCCATGCTGCAAATATACAGAAATCCTATCGCTTCAAATTCCACTTTATACCTAGATAAGCCTCACGCCCACGATTTGGGGCATAGGCATAGGAGGTATCAAAGAAGTCACTAAAGCCGATAGCTGCGCTGGGATCGTTGAAGCCTACGAGCGGCGAGCTATCTTGTCGGAAGTTGAAGAGGTTTTGCACCCCTCCATAAATCGTAAAATTATCCTTTATCTGCTTTGTCACTTGGAGGTTGTGTAGTGAAAATGGCTGGCTTTCCGTAGCACGTGGAGTGGGGGAGAGGCTACCATCTGCTTGTACATCATATACTTCTGGAAGGGGCATATTGCCTGTCAAGTTTGCTGTATAAGCAAAGGTTAATCCTTGTTTTTTCCAATTATAATTCGCTGTAAGGATGCCACTATAGCGCGGTGCAAACTCCAAATCGCGACTAATCGTATTGCCTTCCGTATCATTTTCTACTTCAATAGCGCGTTGCAGATTAAAGCCTGCATTGACTGAAAGTGGAAACATAAAGCTATGGTTTAGCGTCGCGCCTATGCCCATTGTGCGAGCAAAGCCATTAGCATTGGCATAGATGATTTTGCTGGGAGTGTCGTAGTCGGGTATAATTTTATTCGTAAAATGCGTGTAATACGCCTCAATATCTAGCGTACCACTTCCTGCTATGGCATAAACTTGGTTGAGGTTAAAAGTAGCATTATACGACTGTTCGGGTTGCAAGGCTTCGGCTATTTCTACGCTGCGTTGCCCTGTGACGAAGGCATGGTCTTCTGTAAATAGATTGACCACTCTAAAACCTGTTCCAAAGTTGGCGCGCAAAGTCGTCCAATTGGAAGGCTTATATTTCACATTCAAGCGGGGCGTGAAGATGGGGCCATGAGATTCGTAATGATCGAGCCGTAGCCCAGCAAGCAGCGTAAAACGACGATTCATTCGGAATTCATCTTGCATAAATACGCCAGGTATAAATTGATTATTAGGCTGGTTGATGCTATTGCCTGCTTCGGTTTGCGTTCGGGTAGCTACTGTGTTGTCATCATAGGCATTATAGCGAGCCGTTGCACCGAGGAGTATGTCATGTCTACCCTCTGTAATATTCCAAAGCAAGTTGCTAAATGCAATACGTTGTCGGGCTTCATAATAATCGCTGCCATAGTAGCTATCTTGGCGGTGGTCGGAGAGTGAAAAGTCAAGTTTTAGGCGTGGCTGCGTATTGAATTCGTAGGTACCAAAAAGCTCTGCTCGATTGGTGTAAATACTTTCGCCATAAATGCTTTCGCTGCCCCTTAGTTGGCGATAATTGCGGTCTTTCAGAAAGTCTTCCACCCCATTTCTGCGATCCTCATAGTAATATTTGGCAGCGAGCGTGAATTTTTTCCCGCTCTTTCGATGAATATTCCATTTAGAGAACAAGGAATATCTATCCAAATTAATACCATCTCCAAAGCCATCCTGATTGAAATCGTCGAAGTTATTGATATACGCATAATTCAGCCCGATATAGCCACTTGACTTCCCGATTTTTGGTGCGACGGCAATATTTCCGAAACTTTCCAAATGGCTCGTTCCCATTACATCTATCGAAAGCGCAGGCTGCTGTTCAGGATTTTTAGTGATAATATTAATCACGCCTGCTACTGCTTCCGAGCCATAGAGGGTGCTACTTGGCCCTTTTATGACCTCAAAGCGGTCAATAATCATACTTGGAATGCCATTCAAGCCATATACCGATGCCAAATTGCCATACATCGGCGTACCGTCCATCAGTACTGCTGTATATGCACCTGCCAAGCCATTGATACTGATACTGTTGGTATAACACACCCCGCAAGCTACTACTTCCTGCACACCATTCACAAGTTGTATCCCTTCTACCACCGAGGAAGCCGCCGCAGGGATGTAGGTATTCAAACGTTTTGCGGTCACTACATCTACTTTTATCGGTGAGCTACTCACAAAAGTCGGTTTCATAGTGCCTGTTACTACTACTTCTTCTAGAGAGAGGCTAGGCTTGAGGTCAAAATCTAGGGTTTGTTGCTCGCTGGCAGTAAGTGTAATCGTTTTTTGTGTGGTTTCAAAACCAATATAAGAAACCGCGATAGAGTAGGTAGCTGCTTCCAAATTAGCTAAACTAAAATTCCCCTTTACATCGGTAGTTGTACCAATATTGGTGCCTTCAATTTGGAGATTAGCAAAGGCTAGTGCTGTCCCTTCGCTCTCCACTTTCCCAACAATGCTTGCCGATTGTGCTGACAGACTTAAGCTTGCGAAAACTAGTAGGTAGGTGTATATGAACTTCATTTTCAGTTTAGTTTAAATGCTAAATTCATAACAAAGATAATTATTTTTAGATTAGCCTAAAAATTATTTTTATAAAGTTTAATTTTTGTTGAATTTAAATACTGTTTATAGAAGTTCTTATCTTCGCTTTTCACAACTAGAGGTTTTAAAACAGCTTCTAAGTATACATTATGGCAAAGAGTAAGAAAAACAGAAAGCAGAAGGGTAATATTCTCGCAAAACTTAGCCCCAAAGGGTATATTAGGAAAGTAGCGCGCAAGCTGCCCGTAGAGTGCAAGATTTTAGGAAGTTGGGAAGAACGCGGCAATACCCAAATTTTAGTTATTCGGAAAAAACTGAATGGAGATGCTATCGTAGGCTTCTTTATGGTGGATTTGTGGTGCTTAGGCTTAAAAGACACCTTCTTCCGATACAATATGAATGAATTCGAGTATGAGGCGTTGATGGAACAATTCAATACACAATTTGGTGTTGATGACCAACTTATAACGTGTAGTCCGCAACTTGCTTTCAATATTATTTATGGCGCGGTGGAATATGCAGAAGATTTAGGCTTTTCGCCACCAAAAGATTTTGCCATTACAGAATATCTGCTCGATGACGTAGATGATGTGGAGTATATGGGTGTGGAGTTTGGACGAAATGGACAACCTTACTACATGCCTGGCCCTGATGATAATATTCAACGTGTACTGAATACCTTAAATAAAAATGTGGGCGAAGGCAATTATGATTATGCGATTTATGCGGATCATTTGGATGATGGAAGCCTAAAGTATGCACGGCATTATTCTATGCGACCAGCAGCAGATCGAATTTTTAGAAAATTTATCAAACAAAAGGATGATTCTAGAGCCTTTGCATTTCAAATACAGCTAATGACTGCCGACCTCTTATATGAGGAATTTGAAGGCGATTTTTCAGATTTGGAAGAGGAATATGGCGAGTTTCTTATAGAAGGTATACTAGACCCCATTTTAGATTTCTTGGAGCAAGAGCAGGACGGAGCACCTTATAGTGAGGAAGATAGAAGCATGATTTATGAAATGGTAGATGAATCTATTGCGCTATTCATGCACTATGGTGATGGTGAATTTTTGTTTGAGCGAAATTATGACCCTTTGCCTAATGATTACACGAAGGAAGAACTAGAACAGATGTCAGAAGCAGAACGTGCTGCTTTTGACGCGGAGATGGCCAAGCGTACATCACCACGAAAGGCATTTAAACGTTTTGTACTCTTATTTACTTTAAATGCAATAGCAGAAAAAGTAGGTGAGGATTCTGACTACCAATTTACAAAAACAGATGAGGAAGCTATACAAGAACAACTTCTGAAAGAAGTACAAGAACTGGCAGAAGAGCAAGATACCGAAATTACTGCTATGGAATACCGTATTATGAATGAGGTAGTATCTGGAGCAATAATGAGGTTTGAACAAGTACGCTTAGAAGAAGAATAATTCATTCCAACTATCCATAATCCCTTGGCGGATTTAGGTAACAGCTTGTTCCGAAAAACAAGTCTCCAATATTTCTATCAATACCTCATATCGAATGATTTCGACATCATAATTAGGATTGATGATGTCGAGTGGTTGTGTAATGAGTTGGGCTTTCAATTCCTGTACTTTTTCCCAATCCACAAGATTAGACTCAAAGCCTGCTTTATAAAAAGCAGCAATAATTTTAATGAAGTATTTGGTGCGGTAATGGTAGCCCGTGTTTAAGTGCCTACGAACATATTTTTCGATAGCTTCCATTTTGTCAATCACACGGCTATAGTTTTCTTGTGCAATGAGTACCACCACTTGAGCTGCCAGAATAGAGATATTTAGTCCTTGTTTATCTTTGGAGAAAGTGACCATTTCGTTTAAGAAGCGATTGAGTCTAAATTTTCTTAACTCTTGTTCAGGAGCAGCGGACAGTTTTTCTGTTAAGATGAGAAATTCTAAGTATGCTCTATATATTTTCCATTCTTCATGTATGAAGGAGGGCATTTTAGAAAAGCTTTTGTAGTTGGTCGCTTTTAAGTAAACCTGATAAACATCATCATATTTTTCTTGATAAAACAATACTTGAATATAAAGAGATTGTGCTTTATACCAATTAAAGTCACCCACAGTTACATAATGTTCAAATACCTTTTCGCAGTCTGCCGCAGCTATGTCATATCGCATTAATTGCGTTTCGCAGTTGATTTTTTGCATATAGAGAGTTAGCAAAGCTGTTTTATACTTAATAGTTTTACTCTCTAACTGCTCAATACCTCTCCAACAGGCTTCAATTGTTTTTTCATAATCATATAAACTCATATATCCGAGGAGTTCAATCATGGCATATTTGAAGATAAAATGGTTGGAAATGATAGGAGGATATATTTTTTGTATTTCTTCTAGGTAAGCTTTTGCGATAGGAGCAAGTTCAGTATGTTGTTTCCTGCTTTGAGAAAAATAAGAATACATATTGCTAAGTTGTACGGTAAGTCTAGTTTCCGCAATATACAATTTCAAATAGTCTTGTATAATTTTATCATATTTTTCACAGCGTTTAGGGTCGATCTCTAGTGACGTATAGTGCTGATGTAGTATTTTCGCAGCCTCTAGCACCATAATGGTAAAATCATGTTCTAGCATTTTAGGGAAATGTTTCTCTAACACATAAATTGCTGCTTTTTGTGCCTTAAAGAAAATAAGAAAATAGACACTAGTCCACACTCTCTGACACTCTAGAAAAATTTTTCGGACTTCTCCCATTTCTTGTGCATCCAGCTCCACCAGATGAATGGTATTATAGAGTCGTTTACGTAAATCGTATTTGAGTTTAGAGTATTTGTATTTGGCACCCATTGTGCCATAAAGTGCCATAATTGCATCTTCATCCGATTTAAATTTTCCTCGCCTAAGTCCATCATAAAAGCGCATGAGTTTAGAGTTTTCCTTTAGGCGGAAATCCATTAAGTTGACATGTTTAGTGCGTTTAGGTGAAATAATTCGGCTTAACTCCTTAACTATTTCCATATAAGTAGTTTTAAGTTTTTTTGAGAGGGGGAGTTTGGTATTGAACTTATACTTAGTTTATAAAAATCATATCTAGAGCAAGATAGCAAAAATTAAAAACCACTTGTCTTGATAACACGTTTTGGGGCAGAAAACATAAAATTCATAAATATCTGATTATGAACTATTTAAGAGTATATGTTTTTTCAAAAAGTATGAAAACAAAAATAGCGTCAATAGAAATTTTGCTTTAGAATTTAAATGTTTAATCATTGATAATAAGTTAATTATATATTATGATTATTTATTAATTGATTATTAAGTCCGAAAATATCTATATCTATATGTCACTAATCTAAGCTTTAAATCGCTCCATATTTGTACTGTAATTAATAATTAAACAATTAAAAATCAGTATGTTATGGACCTTATTAATTTAATAATCAACACAGGCGTAGGAGGTACTATTATTGACTTGTTTAATCCTTAGTAAAATTAGCAATAATAATATTGTTCAGTAGAAAAAAAATAGTATAAATAACTCATAATCAAACTTTTATTTAAATAAAAGTTGATTTTTTACGTAAAAAAGAGCAAAAGGTGTACATGACGAAAAGCTGAATACCCCCGATATTTGTAATAACAAAACGATAAGACAATGAAAAGCAGGCAGCAATATCTAAAGAATAGCTATCCAGCTATTGTGAGACTTGGCGTGAAACGTCTGAATTGTAGAAGGCAAGGTATTTGTGAAGTAAAGATGGTGACAAGTTTCGATGAGGATGCATTTCCTTTAAAGGAAAATAGAGCCGCAGCTTATATTAAGGTAAGCAATCAAACAGTCGAGATTAGATTTTTAACTGATTCAATGAATCGATTAACAATTAAAAAACACTTCTCTAACAAGGTGTTTTTGGTAGAAGATGATTTTTATTTTTTTTGTAGGGAAGTGTCAAATCGAGTATTAAAGATTGCCAAAGGGAAATATTCTATTCGACGAGATGGTAGTCAGTTGGTTTTATCTAATAGACAGCTACCTGTTTACCAAGAGGCATAACAGATAAAAATTTCTAAACAAGTTAAATTGAATTTGTGATGTATAAATGGATATTATACATAATGATAATTCTATGTGCTGTAATATGGAGTTGCGATAAGGAAAGTCCGATGGAATATAGAATTTTAGAACAAAGTAGTTCAGCAATACAAAAGCTTCCAGATGGCACACAATGGTCAATAGCTGTTTTGGATAGTCAGCGTCTGGAATATGCAGGTTTAATAAAAGAAAAGTTTGGAGTTCAGTCTATTGATAACAAAGGTACTTTGTTTGAAATAGGATCTATAACAAAGCTTCTCACAAGTACTCTATTAGCAGAAATGGTGATAGTAGGAAAGCTAAAGCTAGATGATAGAGTATTTGCATCAAGTTCTGTTACATATAGAGATCTGGCACAGCATACTTCAGGACTAGAACGCTCTATCTTAGATTACAAAGTTCAATTAGGGGTAGAAGAAATCAATGACTTTGAGTTTGACGAAGCTTTTTTAAGTAGTATGGAACTCATACTAGGAAGTGTCGAAAAGGGTAATTATGCTTACTCAAATCTAGGTTATCAGTTATTAGGAAGAGTATTGGCAGAGAGAGAAGGTAAGTCTTATGAAACTTTACTAAAGGAGTATATTTTCTCAAAAGTAGGCATGAATCATACTTATCTAAAACGGTTTAACACTTTTGAAGAAGAGTTAGCAATGGGACAAGATAGGGAAGGATATTCTATAACTACTGTTGATTCTGAGTACTTGTATGCAGCGGCAGGAATACTAAGTACTACGGTTGATATGATGAAGTTTATCCAATATTATTTGAAGAATGGTGAAGTGATGAAATTGATGAGTCAAGAAGTGCTTTATTCAACTGATACAGAGGGTATTTCTTTAGGATGGCATATTATGAAAACAGATGCAACTAGTGATGATATCTATTGGTGGCATAACGGAGGAACATTAGGTTATCGATCATGCATTGTAGTCGATATTTTACACCAGAGGGTAGTATTTATCAATACAAATACATCTGTTACACACTCACATGAAAATTTAATTGATAGGGTTGCTTCAGACTTAATTCTTGATCTTAACTAGTATCAAATTCATTTACATACATAATTAAAAACAGCAATTATGACAATTAAATCATTATGCAGCCTAACAGTAGGAGTCTTTGCCAGTCTTGCAATGATGTTACCATTAAGTTCGAATACATTAGACTTGGTAAGTCTTAATGAAGATGCAACTAATTTAGAGCAAGATGTACTATCAGTACAACATCACTACGATCTAATGGATTTTAGTGAGTCAATAGGCTCTATCAATGGAAATAAGTTTGTAGTTATCATTGGTGATATTACTGATAAAACCACTAGACCTGAATTTGAATAATGATGTATTCTTTAGGTCGAAAAATCTAAAATATTGATATGTAATACATTTTTTTAATAAACCATTTAAATACATTAATCATGACAATTAAAGCACTATCAGGCTTAGCAATGGGTGCATTTGCTTGCTTCGCAATGGCATTACCTATGAGTTCCAATACAGTAGAGTTGGCAAGTCTTAATGAAGATGCTACTGCTTTGGAGCAAAATATGCTATCAGTAGAACACAATTATGACCTATCAGATTTTGATGAGTCAATTGGAAAAGTTAGCGAATATCAGTTCGTAGTTATTATCAAGGATAAGGACAAGAACTAGTACTACCAAATGACTTTAATGATGAGTAGTTCCATAAAAATTATGGAATACTCATCATTCAACTCTTTCTAATTTAGAAACTACTCCATTACCACAAAATAGAATACATTTTTTTAATAAACCATTTAAATACATTAATCATGACAATTAAAGCACT
>JAHDCQ010000005.1:23743-56642 GCA_020629845.1 Saprospiraceae bacterium
TACTACCAAATGACTTTAATGATGAGTAGTTCCATAAAAATTATGGAATACTCATTATTCAATTATACACATAATGTTAAATTAAACGGATATGGAAAATGATAATTTTATAAAAAAAGACAAGTATCAAATTTTAATATATAGTATAGTATTTATATACTTTGGTATTGTAATTATCAACTGCTTCGGATATTGTACATATAATTATTTTCATAATAGAGAACTTCCATATAAATACAATAAATTTATTTTTCCTGTCTTCAATCAAGCATGGGATATGTATGGAAATCCTCCATCTACAAATACAGAAATATATTATCGTTATGAGGTATATAATAGTGAAGGAAATTGCTTGTCGAACTGGAAGAAAGTAATGACACCTCTAATTAGTAAAAAAAGAGAAAATTTTATTGCAGGTAATACGGTGGGTGATATGGCTTACATGTTATGGCATGGAGCTAGTGATTTAGGGGTAGGTATTGCTAGGTGTTATCTTGAAACAGCAGCAGATTCTACTCAAACTTGCCACGATGTTATTTATCCAGGAGATAAAATTATTGCAAGACATCTAGAAATAATGCAGTTGAAAGAGATAACTAATTTTGATTCCATTAGAATTGATTACCAAGTTGTTTTTGATCCTGTTCCAAAATATCGAACAGGAGAAAAGAAAGAGAAACTAGTTATTAATAGAATGCCACATAAAATTATAAAATAATGAAATTATTAACAGCTTCCCGGACTATTGGATTATCAATATGCATAGCCATTATAGTATTGACAATTATTAATGATTTTGTATATTATATACCAATTGCAGATGAATTATATGGTATAAATAGGGTTTATGATACTGCTTCTTATGATTATTTAGCTAGTATAATAGCACCTAATGTAAGCAGTTTAGTTCCCCTTATCATTGTATTATTTCTGATATACTTATTTTTTGACAATAAAAAAGTTAAATTAATATTAGTTCTAATATATCCTATTTACTATTTGGTGCTAAACTTGAATGTACTTGCTTTGGATTCATCTAATGTCATCATATTCAATGTTCTCTTTTTCGCGATGTTATATCATATATTTGATTTTCTCTATCCTAGAAAAAATTATCGAAATATTTTTACAGGAGCCATATTGATTCAAATATGTATTGTTTATTCATTTACATTCTTAGGAAAGCTTTCTTATCCTGTTTGGTGGGATGGTGGTGCACCAATATATTATGCTTTACGAACAGATTTTCCAGGTACCAGTGCCTTTAACTGGTGGTTGAGTAGTAGTGATTTTTTTGTACGTAGTGCTACCTACATGACCTTACTTTTTGAGGGTTTGTTTGTGTTTCTTGTTTTTTTCAGGAAAACAAAGCTTCCAATTTTAGCTTTCGGTGTATTATTTCATGTGGGGATATATATACTGATGCGAATTGAGGACTTTTCTTGGGTAATGATAGCAACTTATTTTGTCTTTATTACCGATAAAGAATACAAAATTTTCTTTGAATATATAAAAAAATGGTATTTCAAAACCAATAATCCTCTTCTTAATAATATGTCAAGTATGTAGTCTAATTAAAGTCAAACATATTTAACAAAACTTATTTCTATCAAATTTATAAAATATAACAATATGAAAACGGTATTATTTTTTGTTTTGTCAATTGGGTATATGATTCCTACACAAGAAATAGCCAACCCTGTAAACGTTAATCTTTCTTACTTAATAAGTGATAGTGATTATGCTACTATTGAGCAAGAATTGATAGAGTCCGCAAAAATGTATTCGTCGCTATCACTAAAAAACACAAAAAATGGTATTGTCTTATCAACTAAATATGATACTCCTTATCGTTATTCTATTGAACTGAGGAGTTATAAAGTAGTGTTCAAGTATAAAGGAATAAGGAGTGGAAGGGATACGGTGAGTGATATTTTCTTTAAATTATTGCAGGTATATGATGGTTGATAAGGAGTGTGCGTCAAATTTTTACTCCTTTAATTTAACCTCAAAAAAAATTACATACAGTTCAATACTATAATAATGAAAAATAATATTTATAAATTATTTCTACTGATAATGGTAGGAATGAGCGGAACACTTATAGCCCAAGAAACACAACCTTTTCAGGTACAAATACAAAGCAAGTTCTATGATTTTGAGTTTGTACGACTTGAAGTACAAGATTTAAGCACTACGGAAAATATAGAAGTACAAAAACAAGAACCTACGAAGTGGATGTGTAATATTTCACCTAATCAGCCCTATACTTTTACAGTATTCTATGGAGTGGCTGAAATACATAGTCAAGTAACTATTCCCGAATCGAGTAGTTTATTGATAGACCTAGATGTAGTTTTATTAGATGAAGTTACTGTTACTTCAACCAAGGTAGAGCGACCATTTGAGATTAAGGATAACACCTTAGTAGTTAATGTGGAATCAGAAGAACTTAAGAGTTTTACTAATGCAATGGAAGTGATTCAAAATGCACCTGCTGTGAGCTTAGATGAACTTAATGGTACACTAGAAATAACTGGAAAAACCGCTACTATCTTTTTGAATGGAAAAGAGGTCAATCTTTCAGGCAGCTCACTAGTAGATTTCCTAAGTAATATGGATAAAAATAATATCAAGAATATTGAAATTATCACTAATCCAAGTGCTGCATATGATGCTCGAATAGATAGAGTAATCAATATTACTTTGAATAAAGTAAAGAATGGCAAAGACTTGACTACTGTAAAAACGGTATCGGGTACTAGAACAAATCCTTACACCAAGAATACGATAGGCTATCAAATGCAAAAGTCTAAAGTGAGATTAAACGCAGACTTTACACAAGATTATAACAGAATGTTTTCTAATGCTAATATTACGGCAGATGATACCTATAATTCTATTAGTAAAAATACAACTAATAGCTATCAAGGACAACTTTTTCTTGATTTTGACTTATCCGAAAAGAGCCTAGTAGACTTATCAATCTATTACAAAAAAAATGATGAAGTAATCAATCAACAGACGGACGGTTTATTGAATAATCAAGGTTTTTCTGTGGATACTCAGGACGAAAATGATGTCTTAAATGCAAACATCCTCTACCAAAATAACTTAAATGATAGCACCACATTAAAACTTACAGCGGATTATGCGTACTTTGAAGGACAAACGCTAAATACCATTACAAATACAGATAGCCGTACTTTACAAACTTTACCTACTCAAATACCTATTTTCAGAGTAGGTGGTGATTTTATTAAAGATAAGCAAAATGGTGGTTATACTTTTGGCTATAAATATTCAAATGTAAATGTGACAAATGATAACCGTCAAACCTTTGCTCAAGGTACGGTTTTATCAGATTTCAAATACAAAGAAGATGTGTTTGCATTGTATTTCAACAAAGATTATGCTTGGAAAAATTATTCCTTATCCGCAGGTTTGCGAGCAGAGTATTCTTTGCTTAATGCGAATTACGAAACAGAGGAGTATACAAGTACTTCGGAATCTGATTTATTGAACCTTTCTCCAACATTAACCTTTTCTATTTTTACAGAAAAACAGAGATATTTTGAATTTAGTCTAACAAGTCAGACTACTCGTCCGTCTTATGCCTTACTGAATCCATTTAACCAATACGATTCAGATATTACAACTTTTGAAGGAAACGCAGAACTGAAACCACAACAAGAATATAATTTTTCGTTCAATTATGCATATGGTAATACCTTTTTAGGACTCAATAGTAGCTATTATAATAATTTTATCTCTACTTATTTAGATAATGTTGATGGTAATTTCGTGAATAAATACAATAATTTTGATCATGTATTTGTCAGTTATCTAGCTCAATATCAAAAATTCAATATATCAGAGAAAGTAAACTTGAGTTTTCAAAATGTAATTGGATTTACCTTAGTAAATGAAGAAGGTTTTGAATTACCTAAAGGAACACCATTTTTTCAAAATGCTACTTCCTTAATATACAACCCAACTTCTAAGTTGTCATTTACTTCATCTTTTAGTTATTCTTCACCTTTTAAAGATGGATTCTTCAGGCACAGAGGTTATGGATTTTTGAATTTATATGCTAAATATCAATTTGAGAAGCCAAATATTCGTTTATCTCTATTTGCAAAGGATGTCTTTAAATCTCGTATGGAAGGAGCAGATGTAATTTTACCTGGTGTTAATTACCAAGTACAACAATACAATGATGCTTTTAATATTGGTTTGTCCTTTACTTGGACTATAGGTGAGGTGTTTAAGCATCGTAGAAAGAATACAGACACTTTCGATGAATTTGATAGAATTAGTAATTAATATGTTAAGATGTGCAAGTCCTATTTAGGACTTGTACTTATAATATTTCGATAATGAAAAACACAATTGACTCACAACTCCCCATTATACTTTTCGATGGTGTTTGCAATCTCTGTGACGGTTTTGTGCAATTTGTGATACGCCACGATAAGAAACAACAATTCAAATTTACTTCTCTACAATCTGATGTAGGGCAAGATTTGAGAACAAAATATTTTCCAACAGTCCGTGATTTAAGCACGATTGTTCTGATAGATGAACACCATAATACATACACACAATCGGATGCCATCCTGAAAATACTATCTACATTTGGTGGGCTATGGCGATTTACTAAGGTTGGGTTTATTATACCAAAAAAATGGCGTGACTACATGTATAACTGGGTAGCAAAGAATCGCTACCGTTGGTTTGGGCAGAGCGAACAATGTATGCTACCTACACCTGTATTGAGAAGTCGTTTTTTGAATTAGCTATCTACCCACTCCACCTTATCCGCAATAGCTCGGCGCGTACTTGTAAGGATTACATCCTGCGCGTAGCCCATATAAAATAAGCCCAAACAACGTTCTCCCTCCTTCAAAGCTAGAAACTTATTGGCGGTAATGATGGATTTCGGTGAACTCCAATAGCTCCCAATGCCATAGGCACTGCAGGTGAGCCACATATTCTGCACAGCACAAGCCACCGCTGCAATTTCTTCCCATTCGGGGAGTTTTTCATCGGGGTCGCGCTGCATACAGATGGCAATTACGCAGGAAGATTGTAAGGGTTTTTTACGGATTTTCTTAAGCTTTATGTCAGAAAATTTTGCTTCAGGCGTATTCGTTTCATACCAATCACCCAAGTAATCACTCAATCGCTGAAGTGCTGCACCTTGAAATACCTTGAATCGCCAGGGTTCGGTTTTGCGGTGGTTGGGAGCCCAATTTGCATTCTCCAAAATTTCCTCAATCACTTCCTGTTCGATAGGTTTATCCGTATATAAATTCGGCTGTATGGAGCGTCGGTTGCGTATAATGGTGCTTATTTCCTTCATTATTATGATACGTTTCTTTACCAATTAGAATTGGTAGCATAGCCAAATTGTTCTAATAGGTATTGTGCTTTAGCTTTGAAAATGTCTTTTTCTGCTTCACTCATTTCTTCTTGCCAACGGGAAGTGCTTTTTTTTAGCGGCTGATTAATTTGCCAATTGCGCCGCTGCGAATGTTGATTTTCCCCTGTATCGCCTTTGGAATAGCTGATTTTTTGATCATAAAAAAATCGCTTTTGTTCGTGAAATGTCAGCATTTCTTCCTCAAATGGAACTTCTAAAAATTGCATCAATTGCTGTAGAATTTGCGCTGTATTAACTTGCAAGTCTTCTAGCTTCAAGATGTAGGTTTGTGGATGTTGCCAATAGGGGAGGGCGGCTTCGTTATCGTTTATCCAGCGTTGTGTCCCTTGCTCAAAGTCGCCATATCTTCTGCGTATGGAGCAAGCTACATCGCGTCCATCGCGGAGCATAATAATGATTTTTGCCTCTGGAAAAATGCGAATTATTTTTTCGATATGATGGACATGACGTGGCGTTTTTTCTATCCAACGTGCTTTCGTAAATCTCTTGACGCGCTGATGCAGTTTCCAGCGTATGATAGTGGGATTAGTCTCGTATTGCAAAATTTGAGTCTCTTCACCAATAGCTTGTATTTGAGAATGACTATCCAAGATTGCAAGCAACACCGATGTACCACTATGTCCACAGCCTACTATAAAAATGGGCTTTGCCGCCCCTAATTGTTGCTGCATGTTGGGGTGAAATACCGTGTAGGTTTTTGCAATAAAGTATTTTATAAGTTGTTTCAAACAATCCTAATTTATAACCACTTACGAATCCGCGTTAGGAACAAAGCGCGCGTAATTAAGCGATTCAAATGATATAATTTCGGGAAACACCAGCTCGCAAAATACACAGAAATACCGTAAGAAAGCAAGGAGGCATAGCAGGCACCCATGATACCGTATTGGGGTATAAGCATTAAGTTGGCTATAACATTAATACTCGCAGCCAATACGGAGAAGAGTAATTTCAAGCTTGTCCAGTTTTGAATGATAAGGTAACTGTTTTTGATGACATTCATACTGGAAAATATAAGCAAAATAGATAGTACTCGTATAGCGGGAGCAGCTTCGGCATAAGCTTCTCCAAAAAGCAAAACGATGATAATATCCGCAAAGAGAAACATAGTTATAATAACCAAATAGGATAATCCGTAAAGTAGATTAATGATTCTTTCTAGTTTTTGATAAAAGATAGGTCGAGCATTAGCGAACTCTTTTACAATATTAGGAAAAACAGCTTGATGCATAATGGTAGGGATGAAAAATAAAATACTCAGCAATTGGATGCTAACAGCATAAACTCCTGCTTGTGCATCGCCTGCCATTTCGCGGAGCATAACTTGGTCAATACGTGCATTAACTACCACCATCATACCAGAAAAAATTAGTGGTGCGCCATCTTTAAATAATTGAGTCGCAATCCGTCTGCTAAATGTCCAATTCCATAGTTGATAACCTTTGTAATGGTAGATAAAGGCTAAACCTAAGAGACCAAGCACCATTTCTGCTAAAAACAAACCTACAAACACCATCAAGTCTGCTTGTAGTAGTATGAATAGTACTTTTAGGGCATTGATGAAGAGGTAGGAAATGATAGTAGCGATTACAATATATCGAAACTGGTTTTCTGCTTCGAAGAAATACATAATACTTTCAAAGGCGCAAAATACAAATCGTAATCCCACTATAGTTACAATCCAGAAAGAAGTACTATCATCCTGATAGAGCCAAGCTGCTGTCAAGACGGAAAGTCCCCACGATAAGATTCCAGACACACTCAATAGACCAAAGGCACTACCCAAGATGGCTTCTTTCTGTTCAGGCTGGTGTATCAATTCGCGTATCACTACCCGTCTAAGCCCCAAATTGGCAAATGTTCTAAATAGTACAGACAGCGCAATAGCGGAAGCATAGATACCAAACTGTTCAGGAGCTAAATAGCGCGCCAACCAAGCCCCTACGAATAAGCCAACGGGGAGTCGAATTATTTTATCCAACGCCAGCCAAAAAACACTATCCGTAATTTTTTGTAGGTTTGGACTTTTGGATAAATATTCTTGGATACGCTTTATAATGCTCCTAAACAAATTCATCATTCAAAAGTAAGATGATTATATCACATCAGCATAAATTTATATTCATTAAAACGGAAAAAACCGCAGGTACTTCGCTTGAAATCGCACTTTCTAGCATTTGCGGAGAGCAAGACATTATTACGCCAATTAGCGCAAAAGACGAACAAGTACGTCATGAGCTAGCTTATCGAACTGCTCAAAATTATTTTATTCCATATACTCAATATACGCGCCTCGATTGGATGAAGTTGCTACTGAAACGCCAACGCCTGAAATTTTATAACCATATAGCCGCTTCGGAAATACAGCAATATATTGCCCCTGACATTTGGGATACCTATTATACGTTTTGTTTTGAGCGCAACCCCTGGGATAAGGTCATTTCTTGGTATTATTGGGCAGGTGGAGCAGACAAGTATCCAAGCATCAGGGATTTTATTTTGAGTGGTAGAGCAGGGGAGGTGAGAGGCTTCGATTTATATAGTAAAGGTGGTATTCCAATGGTAGATAAAGTATATAAACTAGAGGAAATGGATGCTGCATTAGCAGATATTACCACACAATTGCAACTCTCCAAGCCTTTAGTCTTGCCTACCTATAGAGCCAAATCGGATAGCCGAAAAGATAAACGCCACTACCGAGAAATTCTAACCAAAGAAGAAGCTCACCTTATTGCGCAGGTGTTTGCCCGCGAAATTCAATATTTTGATTATAAATATTAGTCTATTGTAACCGTAGTCTGCGTCATCACCCCAAGATGATTACGGTGCTTTACGGCAATGTGATACTCTCCTGCTGCTACTCCTTTAAAATTCATCGGAATACCGTCTGGCTCTACAATGTTGCCATCACGTTGTACTAAGCCTGCTCGTGTTGCAATTACATTATTCGTAGCATCACGCAGTTCTACCAACACCCAATCTACTAAGGCATTATTTCCTTCCACACTCAGCATATTATCAGTAACTCTTGCCCCTGCATTTTGTATGCCAGTACGACCTAGTGTAGTGTAAGGTTCTGTAGATGGGATTACGCTTGCTGTACGTAAACCATCATTCATCATACCATCAGTAGTTTCATATGCTCCTTGTAAAAATACTTTGATAGTAACAGGTAAGGTATGTGTAAAATGCAGTTTGGCTACCCCTATAGCCTCTTCACCTTCACCTGTATAAAATAGATAAAGTTGTCCGTCGGTGTCTTTAAATACATAGGGGTCACGCAGTTGTCGTCTATTGATAGCGGAGCCTCCTGCGGAGTATGTAATATCCAAGTCTGCGCCTTCCCAATCTTCCTCAGGTTCTAGTATGAGGTCTTCCATATTCATTCTACGTGTCCATTTAGTAGGGTCAAGTCGTTCTTCTTCTGTCAATCCAGCTAAATCGAAAACTACCAATACAACACTTTCAGGCGCATCACCTCTACCTGTATAAAGTAGATAAATCCTATCTCTATCATTTACTGGGTCGTGGTAGATGGCAGAATGCCGAGGACTATCATAAGAAGTGCCCGTAATACGTCTTAAATCCCCGTCGGGGCGTATGGCTAAGGAGGCTTCAATTTGATATAAAGGATTCTGACTATTCGGAATGCGTGTCCACCACGGATTAGCGAGTGGGTCAGTAGGATTCCAAAGTCCTCCTTCTTCCTCTCCATTGGAAATAAGCGCAGGCGCATCTCCAAGTGTTAAAGAAGGAGCTTTGTAGAGGTCGCCTCTATTAGCGAAAGCAAAGGTTTGCATGATAGATTGTCCATTTGCTTCTCCTTCTATTTCAAAGGTACGGAAGTAAAAAAAGCCTGGTATCACTGGAAAAGGACCTTGGCCTACTTCTCCGCCTTCGGTTTGTATATTAAAGTTAAGTCCAAATTTGGAACTAGCTACAAAGGTTTCCTGTATGAACGTACCTACACCATAACGGTAGCCATGGAAATACATAATAATACGTTCATTTACATTATCTACCACCACATCAGGCGATGCTATGTGTTGGCCAAATGTATAGTCTTCGTTAATGGTTAAAGTACTGCTATTATCTCCTAGACTTAAGTCTAATACTCCATCTCCAGGGCTATAAAATCCCGTATAGTCGCCTGTAAAGCCCCAACCTTGGTCAGGGGCAAAGCCATAATTGAATAGATGCCAAGGACCATCTATGTATTGCGCCCAAGCTAGGCGAATAGATTTGCCGCCATGATGTCCAAAATACATATAGTAATTAGCATCCTTATGTGTTTTAGCATATTCTGGTATCCAATCTGGTACTCGAATGACTGAAGGGCCATTGATGTTTAGCAAGCTGCTAGTAGCACTAACATTGGAGTTCACCCCAGCACTAACCATAAAGGTGTTTTCGTCAATAATGGGATCATTAATGGTCATAGTGGACGGATCACCATCTAGGCGTTCCACTTCAAACGTTTGACCAAATAAGTTAAATGATAGCAGTGAAAAGATAATTAAAACATTAGCTTTAACATGGAAACAAATGTTTCTTTTCATTATACTTTGCATTATAAGCGTAAAGAAGTTAAATTAACATCACAAATATAAAAAAAATCTATCTAATTATTTTGTATGTCTATAAGTTGTTTATTAACAATTACTTGTCTTAACTTTGACAATCTTTTGAAACATTTGTTGTCGCTTATAGATATAAGTAAGTATACCTTTATCGTTACATTTTATATAGAGACATTACTAGAATAAAAATATATGAAAAAAATTACCCTCATCCTAGTTGTATTGTCCTATTGCTACACGTACAGTCACGCACAAATGCCGATTGGTGGAGATACCTATTACGGAAATGAGTGGATTGATTATGAGCAGCAATATGTCAAGATTAATTTAGCAGAAAATGGCATTTATCGTATAGCTTACGATGAACTCGTCCAATCTGGCGCTTTTAGTGGAGGCGTATTACCTAGAGGGAATCAATTGCAACTTTTTTATATGGGGCAGGAAGTGCCGCTATTTGCTAGTTCGACAGGCCAATTAGATGAGACAGATTATATAGAATTCTATGGAGAAAAATTGGATGGCTGGCTCGACCAGTTTTTATATCCTAACTCTGAGCATCAAATAAATCCTGCTTATAGTCTTTTCACAGATACTTCTGCTTATTTTCTGACATGGCGTGAAGAGGCATCCAATATTCGTTATCAAAATACCATTAACGACCTTTCTAATCCACCAAGCAAAGAAGCATTTTGCCGATATACTTCTGAGCTTGTTTTTAAGGATAGATATGAGAATGGACAAGGATCAAGTGAGGCTATTTCGTGCCGTTACGATTTAGCCGAGGGCTACACTAGTCCTAAGTCTACACGACGAAACTTAGATTTTTCTACGCCACATATTCATACTACTAATCATCAGGCAAACTTATTTTTACAACTGTCTACAGCTAGTAGAGGGACGCATGATTTGGCAGTCGTTTTGGAGGGAGATACTTTGTTGAATGATAATTTCTTTGACTGGGATTTGAAGAAATATACAATCGATTTCAATTCTGATAAGCTTAGTTCTGCTACGAATACTATATCCACACTACTACAAGCAGAAGGTGGCAGGTTAGTTGTAGGTATGGCAAACTTAGAGTATAATAGGACTTTTGAGTTTGATGATGAAGATTATGCGACCTTTACACTAACGGCAAGCAACGCTCGCCAATATCTTGAAATAAATGACTTTAAGCACGAAGGAGTAGCACCGATACTCTATGATATAAATAATGATATCCGAATAGTACCTACTATAGATAATGGAGTGCTGAAAGTAGTACTTCCCGCTACTGAACAAGCTAAAAAATGTATTTTAATAGGGCAACAGGCACTAAAGCAAGTGAGCAAAATAGAAGCTGTTGAAATGATTCCATTCGATTTTGAGCAGGGTGACTACGATTACATTATTCTTACTCACCCACTACTTTTTGATGATGGGAATGGTGTGAATTATGTACAACAATACGCTGATTATAGAGCAAGCCAGCTAGGAGGTGGATACAAGCCAATCATTGTAGATGTGACGCAACTCTACGATCAGTTTGGCTATGGTATTGATAGGCATGAAGTGTCCATGCGAAATTTTTTGAAACTAGCTTCCGAAAACTGGGAGAGCGAGCATTTATTTATTCTTGCTAAAGGCATGGATAAACATAAAATGCGCATCAATCCTGAACAATGGCAACGTTTTAGTCTAGTACCTACCTTTGGTTTTCCCCATTCGGATTATCTAATGGTGATGGATAACGATAGCTCCATACCCTGGATGGCAGTAGGACGTATAGCTGCTTACACCCCTCAACAAGTAAAACTTTACTTGGATAAAGTAAAAGAGTTTGAAAATGCAGGCAGAAATGCCCCACAAACAATAAAAGATAAGGCCTGGCAAAAACGCGTATTGCACTTTGGTGGAGGTGATATTGATATTCAGAACTTTATTCGTAATGATTTAAACAGAATAAAAGACACCATTTCTCAAGGGCAGTATGGAGCAGATGTAATCTCCTTTTTCAAAAACTCAACTGATGTATTACAAGATGCCCCCGCCGACGAAGTGGAAGCTTACATAGAAAATGGCGCAGGAATGCTTACTTTCTTTGGACACTCTGCACCAAATACCCTAGACTTCAATATTGCGAATCCGAGAGTGTATCAGAATAAAGGGAAGTATCCTATTTTTTATGCGATTGGTTGTAATACGAATAGAGTGTTTGATTTGGAATCAACACTTAGTGAAGATTATGTATTGATTAAAGATCAGGGAGCAATCGCTTTCTTTGGTTCTACCTGGGTAACGCAGCTAGGGTTATTGAGCCGTTATGCAGGCTTTTTATACAGCAATTTAGCAAATGAATTTTATGGCGAACCCATAGGTACTGTTATCAAAGAAAGTATAAAGGATTTTGGAACGAATTCTTTCTTTAGTGTAGAACAAATCCGACAAGTACTGATGCTACATGGCGATCCTGCCTTAAAAATTTACCCACATGCTGCACCCGACTATTTAGTAGATGTAGAAAAAAGTAATGTATACCCTGATTTGGTGAATCTAAAATCAGATAGTTTCCAACTCAATCTTACGATTACAAATATAGGAAAAGCTATAGCTGATTCTATTAATGTGCGGCTAGAGCATTTGCTTCCATCAGGTAAATTAGTACCCTTGCAGACGCTTCGATTAGCCGCGCCTGCCTTTGAGTTGCAACAAAGTATTACATTACCGTTTTTAGAAAAAGTAGGCGCAATTGGGAGAAATCAAATTGTTGTTACAGTAGACGTAGATGATGAGATAGTAGAACGTCCTATCGCTGCAGAGGATAATAATCAAGACCGTATTCCATTTTTTGCTATTTCGGATGATATAGAACCAGTCTATCCTGCTGAATTTAGCATTGTCAATGTAGAAGATATAACGCTTACAGCATCCACTAATAATGCTTTTTCAGAAGTATTTCAGTATTATTTTGAAATAGATACTACTACCAATTTCAATAGTTCATTAAAGCAGGATGCAATCATAAGTGACTCAGGAGGTGTAATAGAATGGACACCCAATATAAACTGGGAATCGGAGCGGGTATACTATTGGCGTGTCAGCATTGATAGTACAAGTACGAATGGGAAAGGTTTCAATTGGAAAAATAGCTCTTTTACCTATATCCTAAATGGTAGTGAAGGCTGGAATCAAGGACATCATTATCAATACCTAGCTGATGACTTTGAAACACTAGTTATTGACTCTTTGACTAGAGCATGGAAATTCGGAGAATTCACCAGAAATGTACTCATTAGAGCTAGTGCTTTTCAAAATGGTGTTGCCCCTGGTGGTTTGGACTTGTTAGAAGTAGCTTTATTTGAGAATGGATTTCGGCAGTTTTCAGCTACACCTGGGCCATGTGCTACGCCTGAACAGATTTTACTAGTTGAATACGATCCCGTTTCCTTAGAACGTGATATTTATCTACCACCATTAGGAGAAACGCCAAACTGTAAGAATAAAGAAATTAATTGGTACATCTTTCATCCGAAAAAGCAGGAAGATCGTGCAAAATTCATAGAGACTATCCAAAATATTGAATCAGGTCGCTATGTTGCACTCTTTACAGCACAACGGATGAATAGTGATTATGGCGCACACGAATGGGAGTTGGATGCTTCAGTCTTGGGTACAGATATTTTTACCGTTTTAGAAGAGCAAGGTGCACGTCAGGTGAGAGCCTTAATAGATAATCAAACACCCTATATTTTTATATTCAAAAAAGATGATCCTAGTTTCTTACCCGTAGAACGTCATGCTACAGAGCGCGGGGATATTATAGAAGGAAGCACGGATTTGAAAGGAATAAATTCTAAAGGAAGTATTCGTTCTACTTTAATTGGACCAACTCAAGAGTGGAATCGTTTAGAATGGAGTGTTGGGCAGCAAGACAAGAGCGATAAGGTTTTTGTAAATGTGTATGGTGTTAAAGAAGATGGTACAGAAGATCCGCTTAATCTACTTGTGGAAGAAAGAGTTGTAAGCCTGAGTTACATAAATGCAGATACCTACCCTTACCTACGTTTAGAAATGGTATTCGAGGATGAAGGATTTCGCACGCCTACACCCATCAATTATTGGAGAGTCTTCTATAAACCACTCTTAGATTTGGCCTTAGCACCAAATAAGCATCTGGTTTTCAACTCAGATACTTTAGCGCAAGGCGATCCATTACAATTGGAGTTAGCAGTAGCTAACATAAGTGCTATAAAATCAGATAGTCTTTTGATGCAATATGCTATCATTGATTCACGCAACAATGAGTTGAAATACCTCACACGCGAACGGCCGTTGCAGCGAAAAGATAGCTTAATCGCTCTCTTTGAAACCTCTACGAGTGATTTGAAAGGGCCACATCGCTTGATAGTAGAAACGAGTTCTATAGATGGACAAAAAGAACTCAATACGTTCAATAACATAGGCGCAAAAGAGTTTTATGTCCAATCAGATAGGCGCAACCCTTTATTAGATGTGACTTTCGATGGCGTACGGATTATGAATGGCGATATTGTTTCCGCAAAGCCTGAGATTATGATTTATCTGCGCGATGAAAATAAGTTTCTGGCCTTGAATGATACCTCCTTGATGGAAGTGAAAGTAGTTTTCCCCTCAGGAGAAGTACGGGCGTTTAATTTTGATCATCCAGATGTTAATTTCTATCCGCCCACTCAGGCAGAGTTAGAAACGCGAAATGAAGCACGGGTGAGTCTTCGACACGAATTTCCTGAAAATGGTACCTACCAATTGCAAGTGCAAGCAGAAGATCGCTCGGGTAATGATGCAGGAGACTATATGTATACTGTAGATTTTGAGATTATCCGTGAAAATAGAATCTCGAATGTCTTGAATTATCCGAATCCGTTTTCTACCTCCACGCAGTTTGTATTTACACTTACTGGTGAGGAAGTACCACAGGATTTGAAAATTCAAATCATGACCGTATCTGGTCAAGTGATTCGGGAGATAGATGCTGCAGAACTTGGCGCGCTCCGTATCGGAAGAAATATTTCAGAATTCCGTTGGGATGGCACAGATCAATTTGGTGATAAATTGGCGAATGGTGTTTACCTCTATCGTGTAATGATACGGGATGCAAATGGCGAAGCTTACGAAAAATTTGATACGCAAACCGACCAGTATTTCTTCCAAAATATTGGGAAGATGGTGATTTTGAGGTAGCATGAAATAAAAAATAAGGTAACTATTTAGAGGAGAGAGCAGAGACCGTCCTTTGGACTGAGAGAACAGAGAATTACAAGCATTTTTTCTTTTCTCCTTAGTAGTATTTGGAATATCCTGTCTCTCTTCTCTCAATGAGCAAATCGAATGGTCTCTCCTCCCTGCCCGACGGCAGGCGGGTCTGCTCTACTAAATAGTTACAAAATAAGATTTTTATAAAAGAGTGAAAGCCAAAGCTAGGTATTAGCTTTGGCTTTTATTGTTGTACTTAACTTTCTGAATGAAAATACTCGTAACAGGAACAGCAGGGTTCATAGGTTTCCATCTAGCCAAACAATTACTAGAGCAAGGCCACGAAGTAGTAGGCCTCGACCGCATCAATGACTATTACGACCTTAATCTGAAATATGCCCGTCTAGCACAAACAGGCATTGCAAAAGACCAAATTCGCTACAACCGCATCGTAGAGAGTGAAAAGTATCCCAAATATCGTTTTATCTCTATTAACCTAGAAGATGCCTTGCGTGTGAGTCTGCTTTTTCAGCAAGAAAAATTCGATGCGGTTTGCCACTTAGCTGCTCAAGCGGGTGTGCGCTATAGTATCGAAAATCCGCATACCTATATAGAGAGTAATATCACAGGCTTCATTAATATCCTAGAAGCTTGTCGCTACAATCCTGTGCAACACCTCGTGTATGCGAGTAGCTCTAGTGTATATGGGGCAAATAAAAATATCCCTTTCACCACTTCGGATAGAGTAGATAAACCTGTTTCCCTTTATGCAGCTACTAAAAAAAGCAATGAACTGATGGCGCATACCTACAGCCATCTTTTCAAAATACCGACTACAGGACTGCGTTTTTTTACTGTATATGGGCCATGGGGCCGACCCGATATGGCTTACTTCCTGTTTGTGAATGCCATACTGAAAGGCAAACCCATCAAAGTATTTAATCATGGCAATATGGCGCGCGATTTTACCTATGTAGATGATGTGGTAGAAGGCGTAATAAAAGTATTGCACCAAGCACCCAAAGCAGATAATCCTTTGCCCTATCGTATTTATAATATCGGTAATAATGCGCCCGTACGCTTACTAGATTTTATAGAAGCTATTGAGAACGCGCTTGGGCAAAAAGCAGAAAAGCAATTTCTACCCATGCAGCCAGGAGATGTAGAACAAACCTACGCCGATGTGCAAGCCCTTATGGAAGAGTTTGACTATCGCCCAAGTACACCGATTCAGGATGGAATCAATAAATTTGTAACTTGGTATAAGGATTTCTACAAAATAGATGACTAATATGCGGTTGAAAGCTATTCTTATTCCCTTGCTTATTGTTATAACTGCTGCTTTCCTAGGCAGCGGCTACGCTATACATAGCTTACGAAGCACAAAACAAGAGTACACCATTCAAAATGCTTGTTGGCGGGTGAATAAAAAGATGGATTTACAAGACTCTCATCAACGTGCCTTAGTTGCTATGATTGGACTATTTGCCCTACGAGAAAGTGAAGTACTCTATTTTGTCGCCAGCGAAGATAGCGAAGGACGACCGCTTGATGCCCAATACGATTATGTGCTAGAAGGCTTAGAAATGGATGCGCGCTACTGGAGCTATACGCTGTATGGAGCAGACTTTTTTTTAGTAAAAAATGAAGCAAATAAGTTCGGTTTCAATATGGATAATGTGCAATACGATGAAGCTCCTGCACATGAGGAATACCCAAGCAATAGAAAGAAAACCTACACTATTCAAATCTCATCTACACCGAAAACGCATAATTGGTTGCCATCCAGCAAAGAAGGGCAATTTCATATTAATTTGAGAATGTATAATCCAGAGAAAAGTGTGTACGAAAACCTTGACAGCATTAGTTTGCCCACCATCAGAAGGATAGAACAATGAAACGACTTGCTACATATGTGCTACTAGGAATTGCCACAAGTGTATTGGCGTATTATCTCACCATTTTATATTTGCCTAATGCAATTTATGCAGGTTTATCGTATCGTTTGCAGCAGAGTAGGGGAGTAGCTTCAAATGAACTTATATACGTTGATTTACCTACTGATACATCGCGGAATGTAGTAATGCCGAATCCCGATTTTTTATATATCGCTTGCTTTTATGATGTCTCCGAATGTCCGCAGCGCATCACAGGCACGATGCCTGATGCCACTTATTGGTCATTAGCATTCTATCAACCCAATACAGTGAATTGGTACATCAAAAATGATAGGCAATTTGGCACACCCCAACTAGATGTCACGATTAGCAAAGCAGGCGATAGGTCTATGGAGTCAAGTAGTGAAATTGCCTATTCGCCTGTAGATAAAGGTTTTATGCTGATTCGGATTTTAGTCACAGATAATGCGCCTGAACGTTTAGCTGCTTATAAAGCTTTGCAAGCTTCGGTGCGATTAGAGGACGTTTGTGAGTAAGGTTTTGATTTGCTCCTTTTCCACATCCGTCCAAACGATGAAAAGTTGCTCACCTAGCCGTTCCATACGCGGAAAACCACTTCCTCTACCAGCACTTATAGCAGCAAGTTGGATGCGTTCTACAAGACCCGTGTCGGGATGAATTTTGGCTAAATTTAATTGTCCTGCTTCGTTTTCTAGCCCTATCCATGAAATTATAGCCGTATCATCTTGCCCAAATAGCACATCTACACGCCCCACAGGATTATCGGCATCTACAACAATGGGTGCTTGAAAAGTTTCGCCTGCATCTGAGGAAAAAGCAAGCTTCACTTGTGCTGTATTACTAGCAGCCGTAAACCAAGCAAGGGCTACCCGATTTCCAGTAGCAGCTATAGCAGGCCCATTCACAGGGCAACCTTTGATGAGCCAATTATCCTCATGGACTATTTTAGGCGCAGTCCAAATACCAGCTATTTTCCGTACCACAGCAATATCGCGCACTTCTTCTTCTGAGCGGTCGCGGTAGGCAATAATCGGGCCTTGTGCCGTCAAAGCTGCGGCTGTTTGACAACAATCACAAATGCGATTATCCAGTTCCGCTGCTTCAAAAAGTTGCCCTGTGCTATCAAATTCTGTGGTGCGAAGCGTCATCGCGCCTGTGTGATGCTCGTGTGCTTTGGTATGCTTGTCATGTTGATGGTCTTTGGTTTTGGTATTGCGTCCATCGAGCCAAGTAGCAAAAAAACGTCCATTGGGGAGTGGCAACATACTGACAAAACCATGCTCTGCTGCGATGCTATCGGTATGTGGCACAAAGGAAGGCGACCAAGTGTTGCCTGCATTTAAGGACTGAGCAATGTGGACATCATAGTCATACGTACCACTAGCACTTTTTTGTAGCCAATGCGCTGCTAGATGCTCTCCATTTGCTACTAAAGCGGGAAAATCTGCCCAATTCACGAACCAATCCGTACCACTTGCGATAGTTTGTGGCTGTGTCCATTGTTCATTTTTCCAATGCGCAAAACGCAGTTCATCCAAAGAATCATTCACATATTCTACCCATGAAAGATAGAGTTCGCCTTCAGGGGTAGCAAAGAGATTACCTTCGCCTCCTTTCTGGCAAGGGGTGTCTATGATTTGTATATTCGGACTACTTGCCACCGACTTTGGTGCATCCAAATTACAAGCAGCAAGTAATAAACTTAACAGCAAACAACAACTAGTGCGAATGCCCATCGTGACTATGGTTGTGTCCGTCATGGCTATGGTCATGTCCGTGATGATGGTCGTGCCCATCATGATTATGGTTATGGTCATGATTATGACCACCCTGTTGCAATTGTGGCGTACTGTGCATTTCATGCTCTTTGTTCGCTACATAATCCATCTTGCAGACGGGGCATTTTCCCATCTTATCGCTACCGCTACCTGTACAGTGCATCGGGCAAATATAGGCTGCGGTGTATTCCTGACCTGTGGTGTCGGCTGCGGCATTGCTTCCACATCCATAGGCTATTAACATCATAAAGGCGGCTAGGCTTAGTATTTTTATGCTATTCATTACGTTTGTTTTTGCTGTTCTAACCCAATAGTCAAACAGTATGAATTTTCATCAGCAAAGATAGTACAATCCTACTTTCCTAATTCAAGTACTGTAAAAAAGCTCCTTCATACTGGGACACTTCCGTTAAAGTCCACACTATACAGATAGATAAAACAATTAAGGGAGCAGGCAAAAAATAACCTACCCATAATTTGGATTCGTTATTTTTTCCAATGGCAAGGCGCGAAGAAGGCGCATAGCTGGTTCTGTAACTGATGAGCAACGATGCAATTGGTAAAAAGAACAAGACAAATGGGTAGGTTATTTTTTACCTGCTCCCTAAAAACGCTTGAGTTATGCAACGACTAATCGCATTATGTATCTGTATGATAGTGGCATTTGCTGCCGATGCCCAATTTAAGGCTTTACGAAAAGCTAAAAACCGCTTAGTAGATAGGGTAGTAGACCGCACTATTGACAAAGCTGCGGACAAGGTAGCAGAAAAAGCAGCCGATAAAATCATCGCTAGTATGGATGATTTATTCAATGCTGATGGCACGCCCAAAGTAGACGAAAATGGTAATCCCAGGATAGGTATATTAGGGACTTTGCAAGGCCCACCTAGCGTGGTTCATCCAAACCCACAAGTAGTGTCTTTCCAGATGAATATGGAACTTACAGATAGCAAAGACAATGGCACGGTTATCATAGACTATGCTTTTGATACGTGGAAAACAGGCGTGCAAATGCAGATGACTGGAGAAAACGCGGAGACCGCAGAAATGAAAATCTACCACGATTTAGAAGCCAAGAAAACCACTACTGCTATGAAACAAGATGGGGAATGGAAAGCCTTTCGTACATGGCTACCCAATTTTACGGTTCTGCTCAATGAAGAGGCGAGTGGCAATACCGTCGAAGCTACGCCTACGGGCAATACCAAAACCATAGAAGGCTATCTCTGTAAAGAGTATGCAGTAAAAACACAGGATAGCGAAGGTACTATCTGGGTGACGGAAGATATTGATATTAATATGGTGGCTTTGGCGCAATCCATGGGCTTACATAGCCAACGCAATGGGCAGCGTTTAACACAAGGACTCAACGCGACCTTCGATAAAGGTTTTTGGCTAGAAAGCGACCTTCGTATGGAAGATGGCAGCCGTGTAAAGTCCACGATGCGCCAAATCCGAATGGATGGCAATATCAACCGTGTACCTTTTGATATGGCAGGCATTCCTATTGAATATGATTTGACAGAACGTACAAGTATGGAAGGCAATTAAAGGGTTTCTTAGGATTGTGTATGAAATTTTATTTTGTACACAATCTTAAGATGAATTTGTCAATAGTTCTCATTCTTCTAAGTCAAGTTTCAACATCCTAATCAAATGATGTGTATTCTTCAATTCCAAAAATGGATATTCCACTTTACTCAAAAAAAGACCATTTGGAAAGGCAGGTTGCTTTTGTTTCAATTCTTTTTCTTGATTCAAAATTTCCTGAAAATCGGCTAAAGTTATTTCCCCACTTCCTACTTTCAATAAAAAGAACACGCAAAAGCGAACCATTCCTCGGAGAAAGCGATTGCTGGTGATGCTGAATCGTAATCGCCCCTGTTTTTCATTGACGAACAACTCACATCTACTGACTTGGCACAAGGTATTGTCGTACAAATCGGCTTGCTTGCACAAGGCTTTAAAGTCTTTGGTTTCAAGGATAAGTGCTGCCGCTTTCCGCATTAGGTTGAAGTCTAAGGTTAAATCTTCATAGAAGGAACTGTACCGAAGGAGTACGGGGTCTTTCTTCCAATGAATGAAATAGTCGTAGGTGCGTGCAACTGCATCATACCGACAATGTTGTGCTTCGGTGACTTCGATGATTTCAAAAACGGCGATGTCATCGGGTAAATTTTTGTTCAGTCGAAATTTTAAATCGAACCTAGGAGCTTTCTCCAAATTGATATGAATGACATATTGACTAGCGTGTACGCCAGCATCAGTACGCCCACAACCGTAGACCGTTACGGCTTGCTTAAAAAGCTGAAAGAGTGTTTGCTCTACCACTTCTTGAACCGTGTTTAGCGTATTTTTTTGCTTCTGCCAACCACTGTAGTTGCTCCCATCGAATCCTAAGTGTAAGAAATATCGCATTTGTGAATTTAAGGTAAGATTAAGTTGATAAAGGTTATTTTGGTGAAATTTCTGCAAAAAAATTATCCTACAAAGTTTTTATCTTTAGCATTGGTACTGCAATTCTAGATAAAAACGTAGATATGGATAAGCAAAAGCATACATCACGGCGCAAATTTCTTAAAAATAGCGCGCTCATGGGGAGTGGTATTTTCATAGTGCCACGCCATGTATTGGGCGGCAAAGGCTATACTGCCCCAAGCGATAAACTCAACCTTGCAGCTATTGGTGCAGGTGGTAAAGGACATTCTGATATTATGAATTCCTATCATAAAGGCGCGAATAATGTAGTCGCGCTTTGTGATATAGATAGCAATCAAGCCAAGCGTTCCGTAAATAAATTTCCAAAAGCCAAGTTCTACAAAGATTTCCGTGTAATGCTAGAGGAAATGCGCGACGACATTGATGCCGTCACGATCTCTACGCCCGACCATGTGCATGGCATAGCAGCCATGAGCGCGATGCAGTCAGGTATGCACGTCTATGTACAAAAGCCCCTTACCCACAATATTTACGAAGCCCGCCAACTCACCGAAGCCGCTCGCAAGCACAAAGTAGTTACCCAGATGGGCAATCAAGGAGCGTCCAATCCAGCGCAGACCTTGATGGTAGATTGGATGCAGCAAGGCTTAATCGGTACGGTACATACCGTAGAAATTTGGACAAATCGCCCCGTGTGGCCACAAGGTATTCCTGTGCCTAATGGACAAGAACTCCCCAAGCACTTAAGTAAAGAAGATTGGGATTTATTCATCGGGCCAGCCAATTATGTGGACTATGACCCACTCTATCATCCCTTCAAGTGGCGGGGCTGGTGGGATTTCGGTACAGGCGCACTCGGTGACATGGGCTGCCACCTGATTGACCCTGCTTTTCGGGTGCTGCAATTGGGCTATCCTACTGAAGTGGAGTGTAGTGTAGGACAAGTCTTCACCCGCGATTGGGTGCCAGAGCATATTCCAGAAGGTTGTCCGCCCTCCTCTAAAGTGAAAATTAAATTCCCAAAAACAGCCGTTAATGATGGCGACATTACGCTCAATTGGTACGATGGCGGTATGCGTCCCTTCCATCCCGATTTGATTCCGACAGACGAATATCTAGGTGAAGAAGGTAGCTACAATGGCGTACTGATGATAGGTGATAAGGGCATTATTTCCTGCTCCACCTATGGCAGAAATCCAAGACTCTATCGCAAAGGGGAAGAGACACTGAGCATGCCGAAAGATTATGAAAAAGTCTTCCCAAATGTGGATTTACCAGAATGGGGACACCAAGTGGCTTGGACGGAGGCTTGCAAAGCGGGTTTTGATAGCAAAGCTCATCGTGCACTCACTTCTTCTTTCGATTATGCAGGGCCACTCAATGAAACGGTACTCATGGGTAATCTTGCGATTCGTAGCTATGCCTTGAAAAAGGAAAAGCTCGACAAGCGCGGTCGCAAACGTACGGACTTCTACGGCCGCAGAAAACTCCTTTGGGATGGTGAAAAGATGACCATCACGAATTTTGAAGCTGCGAATCAATTCGTGGGGCGTACGTATCGTGAGGGGTGGAAATTGATATAATATTTAGCCGTTGGAGTGGTTTAGATGCTTCGACGGCTGCTTCGCTTTAATGCTGCTACGAAATCCCCATTGAGTTATCCGTAGAAGCTACGGACTGCTTACCTAACATTTACGTCCCCACCGCCTTTTCACCCAATGATGATGGAAAAAATGACCGTTTGGGGGGCTTTATCAAGGAGAATCAGTTTGAAGTAGCAGATTATGCGTTAGCATCTATAATCGTTGGGGCGGATTGGTTTTATCCACGAATACTCCATCGGATTCTTGGGATAGGCGCGTGCATAATAAGCTTGTTTCCGAAGGGCTTTATATTTGAAAAATTCTGGAGAGTCTTTGATATAGCGATAGCGTGTGGGAAAGAGCGCGAAAAAGGACAAGACCACCGCCAGCATCCATAAACCACCGATGATGGGGATGAGTAGCTCATCCATTGGCTGTGGGATATTAGGTATTTTGTCGAAGCAAATAGTTAGGCAGATGGATACAATAGCCGCTAGATATTTAGCTGCTTCCTCAATGCGTTCTGGGGCTTTTTGTTGCTCTTCTTGGGCGTGTTTGAGCCATGCGAGTTCTTCCGCGCTAGGGGCTTGCCCTTGTAGTTTTTCTTTTGCCATTAGCTAGTGCTGTTTTGTGCTTGGATTTGTTGTAGGATTGCTTGGAAGCGGGCTTCGCCTATTTTTTCGATGATTGCGTTTAAATAGCTCGCAGATTTTTTTGCATTAGGCGAACCAATACGCTCAAGAATTTGATAGGCTTGGAAGATAGGAGCGATAGCGGCTTCATATTGGTCTTGCTCGAAATATGCAATACCGATTTTATGCAAAGTCTTTGCTATGCCACTTTGGTCTCCAATCTCTTTCCTTATTTTAAGAGACTGCTTTAAATATCCTAAAGTTTTATTATAATCTCCTTTGTTACGAGCTACAGATGATAAATTATTCAAAGTCGTACTCTCGTTTTCGCGATCTCCAATTTCTTGCTGGATATTTAAAGACTGTTCTAAGTAATCTAATGCTTTGTTATAATATCCTTTATCGATGGCATTAGTAGCTAAATTATTTAAAATAACTCCCTTTCCTTTAACATCTCCAATTTCTTGCTTTATTACTAAGGATTTTTCTAAATAATCTAATGCAATATCATAATTTCTCTTAGCACGGGCAACACTTGCTAAATTATTTAATATTGTACTTTCAAATTGGCGATTTCCTGTTTGTTGTTGAATTTTTAGAGCATACTCTAAATAACGTAATGATGTGTCATAGTCTCCTCTCAGTTTAAAGATTAGACTTATGTTGTTCAAAGTTGTACCCTCATTCTCACGATCGCCAATTTCCTGTTGAATTTTTAGAGCTTGTTCTAAGTAATTTAATGCTGTATTGTAGTCTCCTTTTGTATGATAGATTTGACTAATATTATTCAAAGTAACCCCCTTCCCCTTATGATTAGCGGTTTCTTTTTCTATTTTTAGGATCTGTTCTAAATAAACTAATGCTTTACTACAATCTCCTTTGTGGTGAAAAATAGTAGCTATGTTATTGAGGGTGCTACTTATGCTCTTATAGTCATCAATTTTTTGCTGAATTTTTAAGGCTTGTTCTAGGTAATCTAATGCAATATCATAATTGCCTTTAACTTTAGCTATTGTTGATAAAACATTTAGAACATTACTTTTCCCCAGACTGTCATCAATTTTTTGCTGAATTTTTAAGGCTTGTTTTAGGTAATCTAATGCAATATCATAGCTTCCTTTAGCAATAGCTATTTTTGCTAAATGATATAAAGCCTGACTCTCTCCTTTGTAATCACCTAGTTTTTGATTATTAATTAGTAATTTCTGTTGGTAATGCAAGGCATGTTCTAACTGGCCTCTCATCTTAAAAATAATACCCAAATAATTCCAAATTCTACCATCTGTTTTTTCTTGTGAGATTTCCTCTGTCCGTAAACCATATACCAAAGACAAACGAAACTGCTGTACTCTATAATAAAAGTCGTTCAAGCGCCATCCAACTCTATTAATCTCGTCCACTGCTTGTACTTGGTAGTAAAATTCAAAAGCTTCAATCTCTTCACTTATAATATCTAAATATAATTTCTCATCAAAAACATACTCATGATACGCCCCCGCTTGCAAAGTATCAAAAGGCGTTTCCTCAAATTGTACTTGTTGTAGTAGCTCCTTCACTAAAGGAATCACATAATAGCGGCTGCGTCTATCGCTGCCCACTTGTTTTTCTGCTAGGGTGAGTTGGGTCAGTTTTTGTAGGGCATTACTAGGGTTTATGCCTGTGCGTTGGTAGCCTATCGCCATCGGTAGCACGGGTATATTAAAGCGCGTAAGTAAGGAGAGTACATCGCGGGCAGGGGCATCCAAATAGGCTAGGAGTTGCTCAAATACTAAGTTCTCGCTCATGCGGTGTAGCACTTTACCTGTCGCTTTGCTTTCTTTTAGGTTAGCAAGTTCTTGTAGTAATTTAAAAATACCCGCCTTGTCCTTTTGGTAGGCTTCATCAAAAAACTCTAAGGCGCGGTAGTTGCCGCCTAGCGTATCGTATAGTAGGCGTACTACTTGCTCAAAATTCGCGCTTTTTTGGTCTGCATTTTTAAAAGGTCCAGTGGCTTTTTCGCTGCGCAATTGCTGGGCTATTTCATAAAAGTGCAATTGGCTACACTTTTTAAAAAAATCGCCAAAAGGCGCGCTATTCATATTCACCAGCGTCCAATCAGGGAATTCCGCTAGTGGGTAGCGTCCTGTCACCAGCATCGGAAAATCGCTGTATTGGTCAAGCAATTGCAGCAGGGTAAACACATCTTCGTGTTGGTTTATATTCCAAGCCCAAGCCGCCTGTGTTTCGTCGTAGCTTTGGAAGCTTTCCACATTATCAAAAATGAAAAGTGGCTCACAATGCTTGGCTACTTTAGCTAGCAAGTAAAGGAATTTATCAGTAAGTTTTTCTTTCAAACTTAACTCACTCACTACTTCAAATTGCTTATGCTCTTTCGTAAGATATTCGGTCATTTGTTTTAATAGGCTATCCGCAGCAGGGACTTTTTCGCTATGCGTAAATACCTTCGTGCGTGGGTCGCGCACCAATAGGCGTATCGCCAAATGCTCTGCCAAAGCGGTTTTTCCTACGCCGCCTTGTCCGCGTAGCAGTACGCTTTTGCCTTCCTTCAGGGCATTAAAAGCCGTACGTTTTTCCTTTCGTCGTCCTACAAATACATAATTTTTCGGGCGCACGCGCAATTCTAATAAACCCTCATCGCCTTTCACTACGCTCATGTTTTTGGAGAAATCGAGTTCACTTCTAGGCGCGTTTTTATCCACCAAATGCTCTACGACTTGGCTCATCAGTAGTTGTGGTATCAGCCATTGCCCTGCGGCTACATTGGCTTGCTGCATTAAGTTTCCAAAAGTCGCAATTTCAAAATCACGCACCGCCCAACAGCTTTGCTGAAAGGCGTAGGGTAATTTATAGCCTTCGGCAATGCGCTTGTAAAAATCGGCAGCAAAAAAACTCGCGATATTATCCAATACACTCGCCGACATCGCCAGCACCGCAGGAATACCGCCTTCTAGCAAGGTATCGGCTATCCCTGTGACATCGCCTGCTGTGCCTTGCGCAGTTTGGCAAGCCGATAGCAAGACCATATCGGGGCGGTGTCCTTTTTGGTGCGCTTCCTTGAAAACAGCATTGAGTTCGTGGGCAGTAGCTAGGTGTAGGTTACCCGTCAAAGCATCCTCTAGCGCGAGTGTCCCAACTTGTTTATCCTCATCAAACTTCCCATGCCCCGAAAAGTGCAGGATGTGGTATTTGTTTTCGAGCAGTTTTTCTGCTAAGGTTTCCAAAGCGCCATCTTCAGTAAAGTGGATTTTTACCAAGCCTTTGCTCATCAAAGGCGAGAAAGCTTTGAGGAGTTCGAGTTCTTCTTTTTCGTAGTCTAAGCGTGTCACGCCTTCGGGTGCAGCCACCATTATCAGCACTTTCAACGGGTAACTCTGCGATGCCTCATGTGGCGCGAGTGCTGCTGCCTTACTTTTCACTAATGGTAAAGCACGATTGCCTTCCAATGCCAACTGCCAGGGCAAATTCCGCACTTCCGTGGACGTATGTATGATTTGTAGAGGCAGCAACTCGTGTCCGAAACTGCCTGTGAGCCAAGTTGCTTCAAAGCCATCTTGGGCTTGTAAGGCTTGGGTTAGAGCTTGTTTTAAATCGCGCAAGGTGGTGGGATTGGGGAAAGGTGTGCGTCTGCGCTCCAATTCTGTGTAGAATTGTTTGCCGAGTTGTAGGAGTTTTTTCTCTTGTGTTTTGCTGAGTATTAGCTGTAGTTGTGTCATGTTTTGATTTTAATGATATTTCCCTGTAGAGGCGACATGCCTGCCGCCTCCTGTCGCTTATGAAAATCCTATTTACGCGACAAAGTGTAGCAGCATATAGGATAGGAGGCGGCAGGCATGTCGCCTCTACAAGGGGATTATTCTAATCCTCGAAAGATAACATCACTTTCACCTGTATAGCCTTCGGGCAAGGTGAATTTATTAGGCGTGGCGCAGATGATGCAGCGTTTTACGACGGCTGTGCCGCCTTTGCTGTCTTCATCTTTCAAGGCAGGGTAGGTGTTTTCAGAATCGCACTTATAGCACGTAAATTTAAAGGAAGTGGTGTCGGACATAGTATCTGTGTTTTTGTAATGCTGCCTAAGATACGGCAATTGCAGGGATTTTGAAAACCCTTCGGATGGAAGTCGAGCTTTTTTCGATAAAGTTCAAGTTGATTCCGCATAAATCGCACTTTAAATAAACCTCAAATGTTAAAATACTACACTTGTAGTAAATAAAATTTGCATCTACTACACAAGTAGTATATATTTGCAGCAGGTTATGATCATATCCTGTTTTTTACCAATCTAAGGATGATTGGAAAAGCAATAAAATCTACATTCATGGAAAATTATCAGCCTTCCGAGGTGGAATTAGAAATCTTGCAATTGCTTTGGGAACATCAGCCGACTACGGTGCGCTTTGTGTTCGAGCAAATGAATGAAGGGCGCGAAAAGCCCTACAGCTATACCACTATTTTGACCTACTTCCAACGTATGGCAAAAAAGGAGGTAGTGACATTCGAGAAGCAAGGCAAAACGCACTACTACCGCGCTGTGCCACAAGAGCAAGCCGTGAAGCAAAGTCTTTCGCAACGGATGTTGGACAATGTATTTCAAGGTTCTGCGAAGAAGATGATAATGCACGCATTGGGACAGAAAAAGGTGTCTCAAGAAGAATTGGACGAGATTCAACAATGGTTAGAAGCAAAAAAGCAAGAAAATGAATAGTATCAATTGGCTAGAATGGATTCCCTACGGAAACGCGATTGGTTGGACGGTGCTACACAGCGTTTGGCAAATTGGTTTAGTGGCTATCGCGCTGCGTTTGATACTGTTGGCTGTGCCGAGGAAGCGACCAAATTTGCGCTATTCGCTATTGCTTTTGAGCCTTTTTGTTTCGCTGATTTGGGTAGGTCGAACCTTCCAACAGGAGCAAGGAAAAATAGCAGCAACACCAGCAATTACAACTACTAATACCAGTAATTCATCAGAACAAGTCGCGCAAAATCATCCGACGACAATGGTCAATCCGAGCGAAGAATCGCTTAAAATCACCCGATTGACAGAAACACAAGATAGCGCAATTCCGTTGAGTACGAACGCTATCAAAAATCAGTTCGCGCCTTATGTTCCGATGGTGGCTTTGGCTTGGATAATTGGAGTGTTGCTGCTTTCCATTGCGATGCTTTTGGGCTTTGTACAACTGCATCGTCTGAGGACGAAAAATATCGTCGAAATAGACGAAGATTGGCAATACTTATTCAAGCAATTGAAGCAGCAAATGGGCATTTTCAAAACGGTGCAATTTGCCATTTCTGAAAAAATTCTTGAACCGGTCACGTTCCATTTCTTCAAGCCCGTAGTCTTAGTGCCGATTGGCTTTTTCAATGGACTAAGTCCTGAACAAGTGGAAGTGGTGCTGCTGCATGAGTTGGCACACATCCGACGACAGGATTATCTCGTCAATACGCTGCAATCCATTATTGAGATTTTGTTCTTTTATCATCCTGCGATTTGGTGGATTTCGGGTAAGATTCGCGAAGAGCGCGAGCATTGTTGCGATGACCTCGTATTGAAGGTACGCAATAATCCGATGCTCTACGCGGAGGCTCTTACTCGCTTACAGATTTTTCATCAACCACTAAAATTTAGATTAGCGATGTCTTTAAATGGAAAAAATGGAGCATTTAAGAAGCGAATTTTTAGATTGTTTGGGCAATATGATCGCCCTACTTCTTTTCTCAAAAGCGGTTTGTTAGGTGCGTTGCTGTTGCTTGCGATTTTGACGCAAGCATTCATCCAAAGCGATGCTAAAACGCATATAGAAGAAGCTTTTATAACAGAAAATACAGACTCGGCAATAGAGAAAAGTGATGCGATAGCAGAAGCAACTACAAGCGAATATCAGGTACAAGTTTCTTCGAGCAATACACCTGAAAAGGAGGATTTTGTGACACAAGAAGTTACCGAAGTGCTGAAAGAAGCAGAAGAAAACGCAGAACTAAACACCAGTAATGATTTCAAAGCCTTGATGAAGGCAATTGAAGAGAATGATATTGAGACTGTAAAAGCACTACTGGATAAGGGCGTAGATATTTATGGTGCAGATGAACGTGGCTATACGCCTTTGCTATTAGCTGCTTCTTTAAAGCATGAAGCGATTGCCAAATTACTCGTTCGCCGAACGCTAGAACACGCTGGTCTTAACCCCGATTTGGCAGAGGGTTCAGGGATACAAATTAGAGATGAAGAAGGCAATATCAAGGATGTTTTGGATGTGTACCATAATGTCGAAGGACATGGTGATTATGAGGAAGACCATTCCTACAATCCTTATTTCAATCACGATGATAGGTCGCATTATGATGATGAATGCAAATCACTCATCAAGGCGATATTGAAGGAGGACATCGCGGAAGTGAAACGATTAATTCCAACAATGAAAACGGATTGCGTTGATCCGAACCCAGATAGAAAAAGAGTGGAAGAAGGTGTTTATGATTATTATACTTCTGAGCCTAGAACGCCTCTAGTGGCAGCGGCACATGTTGGAAATATAGAAATTGCAAAAATATTGTTAAAAGCAAGAGCAGATATTAATTACAGCGCACACGGCGACCCATCTCCCTTGATGGAAGCAGCAGATGAAGGGCATTTGGCATTCGTGAAATATCTTCATTCCGCAGGTGCAGATATTCATATCAAAAGACGAAATGATGGCACTGCTTTAACGGTAGCAGCCAGAGAAGGGCAAGTAGCAGTGATGAAATACCTCATCGAACAAGGGGCGGACATCAATGCAAGAGCGATGGGTGAAAGTACACCACTCGCACAGGCAGCAAGAAGCGGCGAGTTAGAAGCGGTTAAGTTTTTACTTGCTAAAGGCGCGGATATTCATGCCAATGCACGTGGGGAGGGGACACCACTTTCCCTTGCAGCGCGTAGTGGACATCCAAAGGTAGTAGAGCTTCTACTTGCCGCAGGTGCAGACTTAGAATCGAAGACCATGGGCGAAGGCACACCGCTTTCGCTTGCAGCCCGTAGTGGACAGCCAAAAGTAGTGGAGCTTTTGCTTTCTAAAGGCGCAAATTTAGAATCTAATACACGTGGCGAAGGCACACCACTCTCCCTTGCGGCGCGTAGTGGACACCCAAAAGTGGTGAATCTTTTGCTTTCTAAAGGAGCTGATTTAGAATCTAATACACGCGGTGAAGGCACGCCACTTTCATTGGCTGCGCGTAGTGGAAATGAAGAAGTTATCACACTTCTGCTTGCCAAAGGCGCAGATTTAGAATCCGAAACACGGGGCGAAGGCACGCCGCTTTCCCTTGCAGCCCGTAGCGGAAATATGAAAGCTATCAAGCTTTTACTTTCCAAAGGCGCGGATATAGAGTCTGATACACGCGGAGAGGGAACGCCACTTTCCCTTGCAGCACGTAGTGGACACACGCGCGTATCGCAATTGTTGCTTTCCAAAGGCGCGGATATAGAAGCAAACACACGCGGAGAAGGTACACCGCTTTCGCTTGCAGCGCGTAGTGGAGATGATAATATGGTCAAGTTCCTATTGGAGCAAGGCGCGAATATCGAATCTAACACCACAGGCGAAGGCACGCCACTTACTTTAGCGGCACGAAGTGGCAGTTTGGACTGTGTAAAAATATTGTTAGAAGAAGGTGCAGATATTAATTCTGGTAATCAATTGGATGCAACACCGCTTGCAATTGCTATGCGAAGTGGACATAGAGAAATAGCGCGTTATTTGGTCTCCAAAGGCGCAAGCGAAGATGTTTTTTCTACAAAAGGCGGCACAACTGCAAAGTCATTTGACAAAAAGGATTTGCCTAAAGATGTAACAATTGATATTAACTCGCCAATAGGAACGGAATTGAAGGTATTCCTAACGATGAAAAAATCTCATCATGTAAAAATAGAGGTTCGTAGTCTGAATAATCGTCTTATTGAAAAATTATCAGACCTTACTTTTAAAGGCGATCTTACTACCGCTTGGGATATTCCCGATTCAAAGAGACAAGGGAATTACCTAGTGTATATCACACTAGATGATGAAGTTTGGACACAAAAAATCGGAGACGGCACGGACTATCCGTGGAAATAATATTTGTAGAGGGTAAAAGGTAGAGCGTAGAGGGACTTTTAAAGTCTATCCCTCTACCAATTATCCTCTACGCTCTACCAATTTTCAATCACCTAATTGTTTTTAAAATGAGAATCTTATGCCTATTGGGCGTACTGGCTTTTGCTAGTTCGCTCCTAGCAAATCCTATTGCTATACAATACCGTATTCAAGGACAAATCACAAGCCAAAACGCCAATCAGCCACTAGAATATGCCACGATTTCTGCTTATACCACCGACTCGACTTTAGTGGATGGTACGATTACAGACGAGTCGGGCAAATTCCAATTACAATTGGAAGCAGGCGCGTATCGCTTGCAGATTGATTTTATTGGTTTTGAAGGACAATCGCTTGATATTGACTTGCAAGCAGATAAGGATTTAGGCACAATTCAGCTTTCGAGTGAAAGTCTTGCGCTAGATGCCGTAGAAGTAACCGCCGAGCAAAGTCAAATGAATTTACAATTGGACAAAAAGGTCTTTAATGTAGGAAAAGACTTACTTTCCAGAGGTGGCACGGCTACTGAAATATTGGATAATGTACCTTCTATTGCCGTCGAACCGAATGGTACGGTGAGTCTGCGCGGCAGAACAGGCGTGACAATTTTGATAAATGGTAAACCTTCTGCACTAGCAGATAACAATGCGCTTTCAACGATTCCAGCATCGAGTATTGAAAAAGTGGAAGTCATCACCAATCCATCGGCACGTTATGAAGCGGCAGGAAATGCAGGTATTATCAATATTGTTTTGAAAGCAAATCGTAAGCGTGGATTTAATGGTACGGCTACCGTCACGGCAGGTCTCCCTGCGGATTATCAGCCTTCATTTAGCTTTAATTTTAGACGCGAAAAGTTTAATTTCTTTGGCAATATCGGTGCGCGTTATGCAAATTTCATTGGACGAGGCGATGCAAATCGCATAAGCACTTTAGCGGATATAACTTCCTCCTTCGAGATGGAATACAATCAAGACCGCAATGATAAAGCCGCTTTTGGTTTCGTAGGTATGGATTATTTTTTGGATGATGAACAAACTTTAACCGCTTCTTACTCCAATTATAGCGTGGTGAATACAGACCAAAACATTACGGAGTTTTTATACAAAGATGGCGCAGGCGAATTGACGCAAGCCATAGAACAAACCTACAATTACCGAGAACCTGAATCTTATAATCAATTGGATTTGACGTATA
>JAHDCQ010000160.1 GCA_020629845.1 Saprospiraceae bacterium
TAAACTAAATTTCTTTGCATTTATGACTGCTTCTTTTTCCAGTATTTTTCGTTTCAAAATCGGACTTCATAACCCGTTATGTTTCCAATTTTGTGCCTCAAATACCGAAAAAATAAGTTCGGTCAAAACACGAAGCTATTTAATTTACACAGCACTAAGGAGAAAAAAGAATACTTGTAATTCTCTATTCTCTCAGTCCAAAGGACGGTCTCTGCTCTCTGCTCTAAATAGTTACAATAAATAAATACATCATGAAAATCAACGGGCTACTTTTATGTCTGCTATTCCTGTGCCATACAAGTTGGGCACAGTGCGGTCTTGTACTGGAAACAACCGCAGCAAGTTTAACAGCGACGGTAGACATCACGAATGCTGGCGACGAACGCCTATTTGTCGCGCAAAAAACAGGACGCATCCGAATCATCACAGAAGAAGACGGCTTATTGCCCTCTGACTTTTTAAACATTACAAGCAAAATAGACCAAAGCACCATCTGGAACAATGAGCGCGGTCTATTGGGTTTAGCCTTTCACCCCAATTATGCGGAAAACGGTTTCTTCTATGTCTTCTATACCAACAAAACGAGTGGTATGGTGCATATTTCTAGATTTTCTGTCACCAATTTTGATAGAAATAAAGGCGATGTCAATTCCGAAACCGTATTGCTAACTATTGAGCATAGTGCTAACAATCACCTCGCAGGCGATTTAGCGTTCGGCCCTGATGGCTACTTATATATCGCAGTAGGTGATGCTTTAAGTGCTAATAATATTTCACAGGACAAGCACTCTTATCTCGGAAAAATACTACGCATTGATGTAGATAATGGCGAACCCTACGCGATACCTGATGACAATCCGTATGTGAATGGGGATGGCAAAGCTGAAATTTGGGCAAGTGGCTTACGCAATCCCTGGCGTATCTCCTTCGATAGGCTTACTGGCGATTTCTGGGTTTCGGATGTTGGTGGCGACTTGAAGGATGAAATTAACTTCCAAGCTGCGGATAGTGCAGGCGGTGCAAACTATGGTTGGAAATGCTTCGAAGGATCAGATGTAGTAGACGAAAGCTGTGCAGACTCCACATTCACCCTACCCGTGCATGAATATAGTCCTGTGGCGAGTTATCCTTGTAAAAGCTCCGTAACAGGCGGCTTTGTATATCGCGGCAGCGCGATTCCTAGTTTGTATGGCAAATACGTCTATGGTGATTTTTGCTCTGGGGATATTTGGGCATTGAGTCAAACTGCAGCGGGCTGGACGAATGAATCCGTTTATAAATTTCTACCTGGTCAAATTAGCACCTTCGGGCAAGATAGCGCGGGAGAACTTTACCTCGGCACATATCAGGCAGGTGTAGTGATGCGTATACAATCCGTAGTAGCCAATCCAGGACAATTGCACTTTTCAGAAAACAACTTTTGTGCAGGAGACTCCGTCAGCATCCAAGTCACTACCGAAAATGAGGGAAACTACAGCTATCGTTGGCTTGATGCAGAAGGGAATATAGTACAAGAAAGCACGGAGAATGCTGATGTTTTAAACTTAGGAAGTCCGCAAGCAGGTACACTTAGCTATACCGCAGAAGTAAGCGATACAGAAACAGGCTGTAGCAGTACAAAAGAGGTGACAGTAACGATTGCAAATCCAAATAGCATTGCCTTAGAGGAAAGCTATACAGGCACAGCAGGCGCATCGCTTGACATCATTGTAGAGCTTGAAAATACCAGCACCTATAGCTATGAATGGACATTGCCGAATGGAACGGTACAAATGGCTACTACAAACGCTGATTCCATCAGCTTACAAATTGACGCGCTTTCCGCCGCCGCACATGAAGGTAGCCACCTACTTACTGTTATAGATGAACAGACAGGCTGTATTACAGCAGCAGCATTTACTATAACGGTCACCGAAGAAGAGGAAGAGGAAGAAGAGGATTGCGAACTCACAGACGCTAATATTAGCGGCAACTTGGAAGTATGCGAAGGCGAACGAACCGTACTCACAGCCAGCGGCGGCATCAGTTATGCTTGGAACAATTTTGCGCGTAGCAATAAAGTCGGTGTATTAGCAGGCACCTATACCGTGACCATCACCGATACGAATGACTGCGTAGTAGTACTGACCGCTACGGTAACAGAAGTAGATTGCAGCCAACCATGCCCACCTAAAGTACCCCCACAGAGCAATGGCGATGTAACGGCTTGTTTCAATGAGCCGATTCCTGCCTTGAGCGTAAGTACTGCAGGCGTGAATCTAAGTTCTGAAATTCGCTGGTATGAGGCGGCTATGGGCGGTGAAGCCCTTGCGGTAGGCTTTGAATTTACCCCTCCGGCAGCAGGGACGTATTATGCAGAAATATTTGATACCGCCAACAACTGCCCAAGCCCGCGTCGAGCAATTACATTGACGCTAATAGAGTGCGGAGTCCACGCTCCAACTACTCAATCATTGAGTGCCAATCACTTAAAGGTGCAAGTACAGCCGAACCCATTCCGCAACAGCACGAGACTGCTATTTGAACAAACGGAAACGAATTGGGTGACGCTTTCCATCTATGATTTAGCAGGTAAACAACTCCATCAGCAACGCGCACTATATAGTACGGGCAGCCAGCAAATCACTATTCAAGATAAGGATTTGGGCGAAAATGGCATCTATATTTATCGCCTACAAAGTGCCGAACATACGGTAATGGGAAAATTGATTTTACAACGATAAGGCTTATAGGACAACAGTTGCTTCGACGGCTGTTGTCCTATTTTAATTTTATCGTCGCTCCTTCGAACTCAACAGCTCAATTAAAATGACATCTACCGCTTAGCTGCCAATAAATACAAGACTGCCATACGTACCGCTACCCCATTTTCCACTTGTTGCAAAATAATGGAATGCTCCGAATCCGCCACATCGCTAGTGATTTCTACGCCTCTATTCATCGGGCCAGGGTGCATGATGACGATTTTTTTGTCGAGGCTATCCAAAAGTGGCTTATTCACTCCAAAATATTGCGCATACTCGCGCAAGGAAGGAAAATATTTCAGGTCTTGACGTTCCAATTGTATGCGAAGTAAGTTTGCCACATCGCACCACTCCAAAGCTTTTCGGATGTTGTATTCCACCTCCACACCCAAGCTTTGGATATAGCGCGGAATAAGCGTAGGCGGGCCACATACTTTCACCTTTGCACCAAGTTTTTGGAGGCAAAAAATATTACTCAAAGCCACTCTAGAATGCAAAATATCGCCTACAATCACGATTTTTTTGCCTTTCAAATCGCCCAATTGCTCCCGCATCGAAAAGGCATCCAAAAGAGCTTGCGTAGGATGTTCGTGCGTACCATCGCCTGCATTGATAATATTTACATCAATATGCTGCGATAGAAAATGATGTGCCCCTGGCGAAGGATGCCGCATCACTACCATATCCACCTTCATAGCTAGGATATTATTGACGGTATCGAGCAGCGTTTCTCCCTTTTTCACAGAAGAGGAACTGGCAGAGAAATTCACCACATCCGCAGAAAGGCGTTTTTCGGCAAGTTCAAAGGATAATTTAGTGCGCGTAGAATTTTCAAAAAATAGATTAGCTATCGTCACATCGCGCAAGGAAGGGACTTTCTTTACTGGGCGGTTCAGTACCTCCTTAAAATTATCAGCCGTCTCAAAAATCAACTGAATATCGCTTGCTTTCAGATATTTGATGCCCAATATGTGCTTGGTACTTAGCTGTTGTACGTCACTCATGCTACTTGAGTTAGGAATGATGAATGATAAGTACATTGTAAATTAAATTAATTCGTGTTTTGACGAAACTTATTTTACAATGTACTAAGTTATGAATACTCGCCGCTCATCACTCAAAAGCTATTCAATTAAAAGTATACGGTCTTCGCCTTCTACTTCTTGCCATTCTACTTTAATATAAGCATTTTCAATCCCATCCACTATCAAGCCTGCATAATCAGCTTTGATGGGCAAATCTCGATTGAATCGCCTATCTACTAAGGTCAAAAGTTCCACTTGCTCGGGGCGACCATAGTGGTTTAAGGCGGTCATTGCAGACTGAATAGTGCGACCTGTGTATAGTACATCATCCACTAAAATAACTTTCTTTCCTTCTACAATAAAATCCATCTCCGTACGCATAGCGCGCAATGGCTTTTCGCGCGTCCGAAAGTCATCTCGATAGAAGGTAATGTCTAATTTTCCATATTCGATATGTGGAACATGGAGAATATCGCGGATACGCTGCTCCATCCGATTGGCAAGAAAAACACCTTTGGTTTGAATACCAATAATGCAGGTATTCTCAAAGGAATCATAGGTTTCGATGAGTTGCCAGCATAATCGCTCCACGGTAATTTTAAAGCGTTCTTGCTGTAACAATACTTTGGTAGTGGTATGCTTCATATTTTGTTTCAGTAAATGCAAAAGTAAATAATGAAAGCACTTTATAAGTAGAAAATAAGTAGCTTTTTTCAAGATTTATCTAACATGATAAGCGAATAAAATGCCAAAAAAGCCGTTATCTACTACTAGATTTTGCTATCATTGCAAACTACTATTTGGTAGAAGAGAGAAGAGAGACCATTTGCTTCGCTCTTTGAGAGAAGAGGGATGCAAAAATCCATGCTCATAAGTTTTCATAATATGTCGTTGAAGATTAAAGCTATCCTTTTATTCATTGCTGTAAACAGCGTTTTTTCCTTTGGACAAAATAAAATACAATCACCCGATGAATTTCTACCGCATAATATCGGAGAACAATTCACACCGCATCATCTGCTAGTAGATTATTATGAATATGTGGCTGAAAATAGTCCCTATGTACAACTGATGGATTATGGACGTAGCTATGAGCAACGCCCGCTAAAACTGGCTTTTGTATCTACGCCTGAAAATCTAGAAAAATTAGAGGATATTCGCCTCGACCATCTTCGACAAACAGGTTTAGTAGAAGGCGAAAGCACCAGCGAATTTGCAATAGTATGGCTAAGTTTTAGTGTGCATGGCAATGAAGCGGCAGGCTCAGAAAGCGCGATGCCTGTGCTATATGACTTGATAAATCCTGAAAATGCAGAAACAAAAGAATGGCTCAAAAACACCATCGTCATCTTAGACCCTGCCGTCAATCCTGATGGCTATTCACGCTATACGCATTGGTATCGGCGATATGCGAATGCCATTCCAAATCCCAACTTAGAATCCCTAGAGCATAAAGAGCCTTGGCCGAATGGGCGGGTGAATCATTATCTCTTTGATTTGAATCGCGATTGGGCATGGGCAACACAAACAGAGTCGCGCCAACGTTTAAAAGTATATGGCAAATGGATGCCACACGTACACGCCGATTTGCATGAAATGGGAGTAAATAATCCGTATTATTTCGCGCCTGCTGCGCGGCCTTATCATGAATACATCACCGATTGGCAAGCTGATTTTCAAAGGGAAGTTGGTAAAAATCATGCTCGTTATTTCGATGAAAATGGCTGGCTCTACTTCACGAAAGAAGTTTTTGACCTCTTCTACCCTAGTTATGGCGACACCTACCCTATATTCAATGGAGGAGTTGGCATGACCTATGAACAAGGCGGTTCAGGACGTGCTGGACGCGAGGCGACTATGGATAACCATCATATCCTTAGTCTCCATGACCGCGTCGAACACCATAAAACAACGGCACTTTCTACCATAGAAATTGCAGCAAAAAATGCAGATAGGCTCAATGAACATTTCCGTATTTACTTCAATGATGCGAAAAATAATCCGCAGGGCGATTACAAGACGTATATCATAAAAGGTGACAACGCTAAAAGTAAACTAGAGCGACTAACTACCCTACTCGACCGACATGATATTCGCTATGGCTCGGTAAGTACAAAAACAAGCCTTAGCGATGCCTATAACTACAGAACGGCTGAAACAGGCAAAGCAAATCTAGAAAAAGGCGATTTAGTGATTAGTGCTTATCAGCCGAAAAGCGTACTCACACAAGTACTTTTCGACCCCGAAGCGGTGCTAGAAGATTCGCTGACTTATGATATTACGGCTTGGGCATTGCCTTTTGCCTATGGTTTGGAAGCCTATGCTAGTAAAGAACGTATCAATCCAACTACCACTTTTGAACTCGCTGAAAATGCTACGCGCGAACGCTTATCTAATGTCTACGCATATGCCTTTCGGTGGGAGTCTTTGCAAAGTGCAACTTTGTTATCGGCTTTGTTGCAAGAGGGCTTCAAGGCGCGTTTTGCCAATCAAGCATTTAAGAGTGGAAAGCATAAATTTGAACGAGGTTCAGTTATAGTAACGCGAGGCGATAATCCTGATATTGAAGATTTTTCTGAAAAAATAGAAGCTCTAGTGGACGAAATGGCGCAGGAAATCGTTCCTTTAAGAACAGGCTTTATGGACGCTGGTCCCGACTTGGGTTCTAGCAACTTCACACTCATCCATGCGCCCAAAGTCGCGCTTATTGGCGACCGCCCGACCTTCCCTAATGAATTCGGGCAAGTATGGTACTATTTTGAGCAAGAACTAGCCTATCCACTCACAATTATCAGAGGCAACGAAATCACTCGCACAGATTTAAGTAATTATGATGTACTTGTCCTACCGGAAGGACGCTATCGCTTTGGCGATACCGAACGCCAACTCCTGAGTAGTTGGGTTTCCGATGGAGGACATTTGATAGCAATGGGCTACGCAGCACGCGCTTTAGCTGACCAAAAAGAATTCGGTCTGAAATCCGATAAAAACAAAGGTGGCAATGGTTCGGATGATACCGTGAAAGCACGGCTTCGAGTGCATGGTACTAGCGAGCGCGAAGCCATTAGCAGCAGTATGGCTGGTGCTATTTTTAAACTAAAAATGGACGATACGCATCCGCTTGCTTTTGGGCTTTCGGATACTTATTTTTCTTTAAAAACAAATACCCTAGCCTATCCTTATCAAACGAGCCTAGCCAATGTCGGTTATTTAGAAGAAGAACTCACACATGTTGGTTTTGCAGGAGAAAAGGCTAAAGCAAAACTTCAACAAACCATCGTTTTTGCCGTAGAAAATAAAGGTAGCGGCACAATTACGTACATGATTGACAATCCACTATATCGAGCATTCTGGGAAGAAGGAAAATTCTTGTTTAGCAATGCTCTGTTTTTTGTAGGACAATAATTTGGAGTAGAGGGTTAAGTAGACGGACATAATTATAGTATAACAAAAGTTTTTTTTAAAATTTTGATTATTGCTCGTGAGGACATACTGTCCGATACGTTCTACCTACAAATATCTGATTTGTAGAAAAGTATACGAATCAGATATTCGTATAAAGTCGGTGACGGATTAAAAATCCGCACCAGCAAAAATTTAAAAAACTTAATTTACACTGTATTAAGGGTAGAATGTAGAGCGATTATTCTGAATTTTATGAATCGCTCTACCTACTACCAACTACCCTCTACCTTAAAAAAATCCAAGCCAATAATGATTCGAAATTCGATTTGCTTTTTACTGCTGTGTTTTTGCAGCAGCACCTTTGCCCAACACACTTATCTTGATGTACAAAACGTCGAGCGTATTGTAATGCCTGCTGTAGATAATGCCGCTTTACAAGCAAAGGAAGCAGAACGCCGCAAACGAAAAGAAGTGCCAGAATTTGCTACTAAATTTTCGGTACAAATCAACCCTAGCACACATGGTACTTGGGAAAGCCTACCAAATGGAAAAGCCCTTTGGCGACTTCGTATTTACTCTAAAGATGCCTATTCTTTAAATCTTGGTTTCCGAAAATACTTTATGCCTAAAAGCGGCAAAATGTACCTTTATAATATAGACAAAAGTGATATAAAAGGCCCGTTTTCAGCAGATGACAATGAAGTACATGGCGAATTTTGGAGTCCGCTTGTAAAGGGTGACGAACTCATAGTAGAAGTGGAGATTGATGCGCGCGAAAAATCCTTTATGGACTTGGAACTAGGAGATATTAACCACGACTATGCGGGGCATTTGCTATTACAAAATTGCCATTTAGACGTAGTCTGTGGACTTGCAGAAGGTTTTGAGGAGGTAGAAAATTACCGCGATATTATTCAATCAGTAGCGATGTATTCCTTCAATGGCGTTCGGATGTGCACGGGCTTTCTGGTGAATAATACACGACAAGATTGTACGCCTTATTTTATGACGGCACAACATTGTGGTATTGTTTCAGGCAATGCTGCTTCGATGGTTGTCTATTGGAATTTTGAAAATAGTACGTGCCGCGAAATCAGTACGCCTCAAAATGGGCTACGTGGTGACGGACCACTCGATGATTTTAATTCAGGAGCCAGCTTACTAGCAGAATTTAGTAACTCGGACATGGCTTTGGTAAAGCTAGATGATGCTGTTTCAAGCAGTGCCAATGCCTATTTTGCAGGTTGGAATAGAAGTAGAGATTTACCAACTAGCTCTATATGTGTGCATCATCCAGATACAGAAGAAAAGCGGATTACACTCGATTTTGACCCTGCCTTTGTAGGTACTTGGCAAGATGACGACCTAGAAGTGCCAGATGGCAACCACCTGATTGTAGATGATTGGGACTTGGGCAGCACAGAAGGTGGATCATCAGGCGCGCCTTTATTCGACCAAGATGGTTTTGTGATTGGACAATTGCATGGTGGACTAGCCTCTTGCAATAATGACGACTATGATGCCTACGGCTGGTTTCATACCTCTTGGGAAGGTGGTGGAGCTGCGAATACGCGGCTGAAAGACTGGCTCGACCCTGACGGTTTAGGTATCGAACGCTTAGAAGGAAAATGGAGTACTGCTTGTACTATTGCACTTGTACCCGAAGTATACGTAACGGATGTATGCGAGCAAGAAGCGGCACAGTTTGAATTTGCAGTAGGTACAGATTTTACGGGTATGCTGCGCCTTGAGGTAGCAGGCTTACCAGCGTCTGTAAATGCAGAATTCAGTAAAAATCCCGTAGAAGCAGGGGATAATGTCACGCTCACCTTATCCAATCTTTCAGAAATTGCAGGACAAACCACTATCATAGATGTCATCAGCGAAGGATTAAATGAACGTGCCGTTACTTTATTAAAGTTAAGAGTTTTCCAAAATGGAGCGAATACTGCAACTGTCCAACTCCTAGCACCTGAAAATAATAATCCTTCCATAGGCACTATGCCGACTTTCTCGTGGGCAGCAGGCATCGAAGGCACACGCTATGATTTTCAGTTGGCAACGGATGCAGATTTTACTCAAATCGTAACGGAAAGCATCGGCTTAAGTGAGAGTGCATTCATTTCACCTAATCTAGAATCGGATAGACAATACTATTGGCGCGTACGTAGCTATACGCCTTGTGGTGGCACGGATTGGTCAGAAGTCTTCTCCTTTGTTACGGCAGTTTGCTCTATGGAGCGCGCACAAGATTTGCCACTTGATATATCTCCTGATGCTCCCAATGATTACTATTCAGAAGTTATTATTACTAAAGATGGTCGCATTTCGGATGTCAATCTTATTGGTATAGAAGGCGCACATACTTGGATAAGTGATTTGCAAATGTTCCTAATCAGTCCTGCGGGTACGGAAGTGACTCTTATGGATAAAATTTGCTTCAATGAACAAGACTTTCACTTTAGCTTCGATGACGATTCGGACTTAGCAAATTTACCTTGCCCTCCAACAGATGCTAATACTTATCGTCCAAAGGAAGCATTAAGTGCATTTATAGGGGAAAACGCGCGTGGTACTTGGCGACTACGTATCCGCGACAATGAAAGTGCGGATGGCGGAACACTTTTTGCTTGGAACTTACAAATTTGTGTTGCCGATGAAAATTCGGACATAGGCGTAAGTTTAAGCCAAAATGCTATTGAGGTATGCGATGAGGATGAAATCCAATTGAGTGTATCCTATAATGAGGGCTTTGGGGAAGCAGTAGAAATTAGTGCAACAGGATTGCCAGCAGGCGCAACCACCAATTTTGAGCAAGTAGCAGGTACGAATAGCACGAATGTAACAATTCGCGGATTGAATGGCATAGCAGAAGGTCAATATGATCTCACCTTCCGTGTGAGTGATGGTACAGTAGAAAACTTTGCTACTTTGCTACTAAGCGTGATGCATACACCTGCTCTACCGAACCTACTAGAACCCGCTAACGCTAGTATGGAAATCGAGGTCTTGCCTATGTTGAGGTGGCAACCACAAGAAAATGTAAATTACTTACTAGAAATTGCACTAGATGAAAACTTTACGAATATCATAGAAAGTGCCTCTACTGATGCTGCACTTTATACAATAGCAAATGAACTAGAAGGCGAAACAACTTACTATTGGCGCGTCACAGCAAGCAATAGTTGCGGCATGACGACATCAGCAACCTTCTCCTTTATCACTATCGCAGTAACAAGGGTGGATGAATGGCGCGGCGGCGCAGTAGAGGTGTTCCCTAACCCTAGTTCTGGTAAGCTGCATATTGATTTGAAAGCGGTTCAAACAAGTGTTTTCGCGGAAGTCATCACGCTAGATGCAAAAGTACTACAGCAGCGATTATTAGCCCCCAATCAAATCCATGATATAGATTTAAGAAGTGTAGCGAGTGGCATTTACGTCCTTCGCTTCACGAATGAACATGGCGTACTCAGCAAACGCATCTTTATAAAATAAGGATGAATGGTGGACGGTAAACGGTCGCTTCGCTGGACGGATTTTTCCCTTTCAGAAAAAAATATACGCCCGTCTACCCTTGGCCGTCCATCGTCTACCGTCAAAAAATATGGCAAAACATAAGATATTTAACGACCCCGTCTATGGATTCATTAGCGTACCGTATGGAACGCTCTTTCAATTGATTGAACATCCGTATTTTCAGCGGCTACGACGCATTAAGCAGCTTGGACTCACGCATTATGTCTATCCAGGTGCTTTACATACTCGCTTTCATCATGCCCTGGGCGCATTGCACCTAATGACTGAAACTATTGATGTCTTGCGCGATAAGGACGTAGAAATTAGCGATGAAGAAGCAGAAGCAGTCAGCATCGCTATTTTGCTGCACGATGTAGGACATGGCCCATTTTCACATACCCTAGAACATACGCTTATTGACACCCACCACGAATCCATTTCGGTGCTGTTTATGGAAGAATTGAATGAGCAAATGGGTAGCAAACTAGACCTGGCTATTCAGATATTCAAGGATGAATATCCTAAGAAATTCTTGCATCAACTGGTATCTGGACAATTGGATATGGATAGAATGGACTATCTGACACGCGATAGTTTTTTCACGGGGGTTTATGAGGGGGTCATTGGCTACGACCGCATTATCAAAATGCTAGATGTGAAAGAGGATGAACTGGTAGTGGAGGAAAAAGGGATTTATTCCATCGAAAAATTTTTGATTGCGCGCAGGCTGATGTATTGGCAAGTCTATCTGCACAAAACCGTAGTAGCTGCGGAACAAATGCTCATCCGCTTCCTAAAACGCGCCAAAGCACTCGCCCAAGAAGGTGTAGCTATGGAAGCCTCGTCGAGTCTTACCTTCTTTTTGGAAAACACCTTCAGCGATGCCGATTTTCAGGCGAATAGAAGTGAGCTACTCCAAGCCTTTGCCCGCTTAGATGATATGGATATTATCACCCTCGCCAAAAATAGCGTGACGCATGAAGATGCTCTTTTTGCTTACTTATCGCAGTCGCTTGTCAATCGCCGATTGTTTCGATTGAAATTGCAAAATGAACCCTTCGAGCAGGAATATGTGGATTTTATAAAGCGAAAAACGCTAAAAAAGATGCCCTTTAAAAAAGAAGAAATAGACTATCTGGTATTTAGTGGACAGGAAAGCAGTAGCACCTACAGCACCTCGAAGGACGAAATCAAGATTTTATTCAAAAATAAGCAAGTACGTCCGATGTCAGCAAGTTTGGATTATAACTTACGTTCGCGCATCGTCACGAAGTACTACCTTTGTCATCCTAAGGAAATTGG
>JAHDCQ010000161.1:0-8617 GCA_020629845.1 Saprospiraceae bacterium
CCGAGGGCGTTGTAGCGTTCCCAATCGTCGGGTTTGGAGTAGTTCGGAATCATCATACCATTGGTGACGACCACGCGCGGTGCTTCCTTCGAGGATGGAAATAAACCCATCGGATGCCCTGAGTAGATATGCAGCGTCTGCTCTTCAGTCATCGTTGCGAGGTACTGCATTGTGAGCAGGTATTGCGCCCAATTTTGGAAAACCGCGCCATTGCCACCATAGGTTATCAACTCCATCGGGTGTTGTGCCACCGCAGGGTCGAGGTTGTTTTGAATCATCAGCATGATAGATGCTGCTTGTTGCGTCTTGGCTGGATATTCCGAAATTGGACGGGCATACATGGCATAGTCGGGCTTGAAACGGTACATATAGATACGTCCGAATTGCTTCAATTCTTCGGCAAACTCGGCGGCTAGTTCTGCATGCCAAGCTTTGGGGAAGTAGCGTAGAGCATTGCGTAAGGCTAATTTTTTCTCTTCTTTATTTAGAATGTCTTTGCGTATCGGGGCGCGGTCGGCATCCGTAGGGTAGGGCTTTTTTGTAGGGAGTTCGTTTGCTATGCCTTGTAGAATTTGAGTTTGAAAAGCTGTTGTGGTGGTGCTTGTCATCTTGCTTTATATTTTGTATTGCCTTCGAGTCGTCCGAAAGCTAGGATAACTTACAATTTTTCCAGTACGAAGATAGGGGAATTGGAATAGATTTAGAAACCATATTACTCTTCGTTCATTTCAGCTAAAGACTTCATAAAACATATAGCATATTTTATAAAGTGAAATAAGGCATTCATAAAACGACTATTTCTTTTGATGCTGTTGGGGATTACTTTTGAAGCGATATTTATTTTTATATGCTATAAATCAAATGAAAATTACAAAATCATGTTTAATCATATTATCACACGCAGCCTAACGCTAATATCCATACTATTTTTATTTGTACAATGCGAAAATGGAAATGGAGGCATTCTTCCTGATCCTATTGTAGCACAAAGCTTAGATAGAGCCATTACAGAAGACATGGTATTGGAAGATAATCCCGATTTGGATGTTGACTATATCATAGACCGAGAAATTGATATTCGTGCCAATGTACAGATTGAACCAGGCGTAGTCATTGAATTTGAGCGCGACGCAGGTTTCTTTGTGTCTTCATTAGGCGGTACATTAGAAATTAATGGTACTGCCAACAAGCCCGTTACACTACGCGGTACAAGATCGGAGCGGGGCTTTTGGAAAGGTATTTATTTTGCTTCAGAAAGTTCGGGCAATCGCATGACATTCTGCGAAGTGCTTTATGCAGGTAGCAGCCCATTCGATGGGAGTGGTATTACGGCAGCTATCCGTGTGAAAAGGGCGCGCATTCAGGATTGTCGTATAGAACATAGTGGTGGCTATGGCATTCATGCTACAAGAGGCGAGGCAGATGCTTTGCAGGGCTTTGCCAGAGATACCATTTATGAAAGTCAGCAATACCCACTTTATGTGTCAGCGGCACAGGTGAAAGATTTGGACGGTGCAAGCTTGTTTTTAGATAATCGTCAAGAATTTGTGCGCATTCAAGCGGGTTTACTGCTAGGCGAAGAACATGTGTGGTGGAAACTTTCGCAGCCTTACTATGTGACTGATGGCGAGATACAACTTAGTAATGTAGCCAATCCAGGCACAGGTCTTACCCTGAAAGAAGGAGTGCAAGTTTATTTTGAGCGCGATGCTGGTATAGATGTCACTTCCAACTCTTTTTTCCGCACCGAAGGTACACCTAATGCACGGGTGCAGCTACAAGGTAAAGGCGACGAATCGGGCTATTGGAAAGGTATTTTTGTGCAAGGTCCAAGCGTGCAAAATGAAATGCACCATACCGATATAATGAACGGCGGCAGCGATTCCTTTAGTGGCTTAGATATACGAACTAATATCCGCATCGGAGCAGTAGGAAGTTGCTGCGATAATGCCTACCTTAAGCTCCAAGATTGTAATATTCAAAATAGTGGTAGATGTGGCATTCATCAGTGGGATGGCTCGACTTTGATTGAAGAAAATGTGAGCTATTCGGGCAATGTGACGGATAAGTGTGATTAGTCCCTTTTTGGAACATCGAAGCTTGGAGTATTCCTCAAGCTTCGATGTTTATTTTATGAAGAAGGAACTCCATCAAGCGCGAAAAACTTCCAACTTTCTACTGCTTCCGTTTATTTCTTGTATTTTCATGCCTCAAAACGAACGAAAATACAAACAAATGAATAACACTCGACCTACTCCTACCGCCGCCGCTAACCGTATTGCTTCCATTGATGTCCTACGCGGTTTTGCTCTACTGGGTATCCTCATGATGAACATGATTTTCTTCTCCAATATCGGGGCGGGCTATCTTAATCCTTATGCAACAGGAGGATTAGAAGGAGCTGATAAAATAGCGTTTTACTTCAGTAAATTATTTGCAGATCAAAAATTCATCTCTATTTTTTCCATGCTTTTTGGGGCAGGTATCATACTAATGAGCGAACGCATGGAAGCTAGGGGCACCAGTCCAGCACGACGGCATTATATCCGTAATTTTTGGCTCTTGTTAATGGGATTTGCCCACGCCTATCTGATTTGGGCGGGCGATGTATTAGTTACTTATGCAATTTGCTCCATTTGGGTATTTCTATTTCGTAAGAAAAGTCCGCGAACGCTATTCATTTGGGCAGGTGTATTGATGACGATTCCAGTACTTTTTAATTTATTAGGAACAGGCATGCCCGCTGAGGAAATGGATAAACTCTGCCAAACTTCTTGGCTACCTGATGAGGCTGCTATTACGGCTGAAATTGAGGCATTTCGAGGTAGTTGGTTCGACCAAATGCAGCCCCGCATATCCCACGCTACTACCTTACAAACCGTACTGCTTTTTTGGCTAACAGGCTGGCAAGTAACTGGACTCATGCTCATCGGGATGGGCTTATTCAAATCAGGTGTATTACAAGCAAAACGCACCAATCGCTATTATCGGAATATGTTCTTCATTGGTTGGGGCATTGCGTTGCCATTGGGCGTGTTTGGTTTAGTACAGAATTTCGCGCATAACTGGGAATGTGGCTATTCCTTTTTCATAGGCAGTCTGTTCAATTATATAGGCAGTTTACCAATGGCATTAGGCTATATCGGGCTTATCATGTTGGTTTGTAAAAGTCCTAATTTACAAGGCATCGCTGCGTGTCTTGCGCCTGTGGGACGTATGGCACTCACCAACTATTTGCTACAATCCATTATAGCCACTTTTGTCTTTTATGGGCATGGCTTGGGAATGTTTGCAAAATTGAGTCGAGCAGAAACTTGGATAGTCATTCTGGGTATCTGGACTTTTGAAATTCTATTTTCAAAGTGGTGGATGAGTCGCTTTAAGTTCGGCCCAATGGAGTGGCTATGGCGATCTTTGACCTATGGAAAGCTGCAAGCTTGGCGATAATAGAATCAAGCGAAATTGCTGGTGTAGATTGGAAATCCACACCAGCAATTTCAGTTGTCTACATGCAAAATTACTGCTTCACTATTTTATAAATAGCATCCGTCGTACTATCCGTGCGTAAGACCAAGAAATACATACCATCCACTACATCAGAGCAATCGACTGAAATAGTATTAGTACCCTTTGTAAGGGACTGTTTCCAAGTTTTTAGAATGCTTCCTTGCGTATCTTGAAGATAGAAATCAGCTATCTGTTCAGTAGGCAGATAAGTCCTTATAGTCAAGCTAGATTGCACAGGATTAGGATAAGCATGTAGCACATACGGACTACTGATTTCTGAAAAGTTCGTACTTGGTCGCCCTCTAGCGGGCATAATGGTCCAGGTTGATTGATTATTGGAGGCGTTAATATCTCGTTGGTCAAGTTCCATGAGTTCGGCGATAAATTCCAGAGGGATTTCATCGGTTAGTGTAAACATCGTTACTATTAGAGTAGCTATTTCACCAATTTCCAATTCAGGAATGCGCCATATCGTATTCCAATTATCATAGTTGCCGTGGCTTGCGCGGCTACTCGTGAACGCAAACTCATCAGATAAGCTAATATCTACCTCTATATTGGTGGCAGTAGCCTGTCCTTTATTCTGCACATTTAGCTGATAGGTGACGTTCTTATATATCTTGTATTCTTCGGTGTCGGCACTAAGCGTTAGCGCAATATCTACTTCTTCCATGCCTGTTTGCGCACTTCTTGGCATGAATATCAAACGCGCTTCATCATCTTCAAGCGGAAAGCTTTGTGTTCCATTATCAGGGGTTGAATCGGGGTCATTTTGGTCAGCATCTATCACCTGTGCATAGGCAACTATCGGATCCGTAGCTATAAGCGGAAAAAGATTTAGTTTAAGTGTTGTGCTGCCACCTGCTCTCAAACTAGGTATGAGCCAGCGATTTTCCCACGATAAATATTGCCCACTACCAAGGGTCGCGCCTGCAAAAGCGACTCCTGTTGGCACGGGTACTTCCACCTCCACATTCGTAGCTGTAATATCGGAGCGATTGTGTAAAACGACTTCATACTCAAAATTCCGATAGCGTTCGTAGCTATCGCTCGCTGCTTGAATCTCAACTTCCAAATCGGCGATAGCATCAGGAATATCTTCAATAGGAAAATTATAAAAAGTCAATAAGCCTACCCCCTGATCATTTGTAATCCAGGGCGGTGTGTCGCCAATATGGGAAAGATAAGAAATACCTGTCGCGCCCGCAGGTTCAGCAGAAAGTTCTAAAAAAACACGCTGTCCATCCGTCCAACCTGATACCACTTCTGCCTCCGAGCCTTCCACCTGAAAATCTTGCCACACATTGCCCTGTACACGCAAATCGCCCTGCACATCACGCAGTTCCACAGCAATATGCCGAGGAGTAGCCAAATAAGCCCGTCGAATGTCGGGCGCAGCTACATTATAGTCCGAAGTATTATACAATCGGCTGGCCATGAGATTATACATACGGTCGCCAAGTACTGCATAACCATTATCATAGTAATAATGACAACTATCATGTGCTGCATTGGTAGTGGACATGATGGAAAGGTCGCCAAAGTCATTTTGCAATTCGCGTTGCGCTTCCATCACCGAAGGGTATAAATGTGAACAAGAACGATAGCGAATTTGGTAGAAATAGAAATGCTCAATCTCATAGTCCTGCTGCCATGCTAGTTGGAGTTGGCGGAGTTTATTTTTATATGTATTGGTAAAGTTTTCTTCTCGTACCCAACCATCCGATTCGCCCTGAAACCAAAAGCCTGCGCGCACTTCTTTCTGTATACCGGCTGCTTGTAAGCGGCGAAAAAGCTTACCATAATTATCTGCTAGTGGGTCGGTCTCATTTCTTAGGTAAAAGTCAATGCGTTGCCCACCTACGGCTTGATTAAAAATAGCCACAGGAATACCTTGTTCTTCTATAATTCGTCTAGCGAGCCGCGCACCCCACTGTCCTGGCGTAGAGAATTGCTTATTTGTCCAACCTCTATCCAATTCGTATGAGCGGGCAAAAGGATTATTATCGTCGGGGTGTGGTGCAACATTGGCTTGTGCATTCGATTGTCCATTAATGATATAAACATCGCCTGCTACTAATTCATTAGCAGTAGCTTCCCAGACCTCTTCTCCACTAGCACGTACCCCATAAAGTTCGATTTTATAATTTACTAATTCGGCGGGAATAGGAATATTAAATTCAAAATGTGCATGTATTCCTTGATAATCCAATGGATACGAAAAATTCTGTTGCCACTGTCCTTCTCGATAGAGCTTTACACGTACTTCTTGATAACGATGTACCACACTCGCTGTTCCGCTAATAGGTATTTTGCCTAGATTAGTCTCTAAATTTCTAGGAAACAATTGCTCATTTTCAGGGAACATGCTAAGTTCGAGCGTAGTATTTTTTTCTTTTTCTACTATAGCAATCCCTTGTGTATAGGCGACGCTATACATCCCAAATAGTCCGAAGCTACATGCAAACAAAAAATAGAATAGGCATTTCATCGCCTTAATAATTAAATTTGAATTAAAAGACAGCAAACTAACGGCTGAACCACTAGATTAGATAGTGTGATTAACAATAAGGGTAGAAGTCTGCAATAGTTGGGCCTTCTCTGGTATTAAATAATGGTCAGAGAATAACTTCCTGATTTTGACCATTATAAACAAAGATAAAAAAAATTAATTTGTATTTTTGTAATACTTATATCATAATGCGAAAAGTTGCAAAAATGTTCTATGTGCAGCCAAGAAGCTGTTTTAAAACATCCACTAAAGCTTTGTACGTATTCCTTTGTGAACCGTTTGCATAAAAGCCTGTAATTTTTGCTTATCTAGTTTTTTATCCATCCGAATGCCGCTACACAAATCTAGACCATAGGGTTGTACTTGCTCTATCGCGTCACGCACATTTTCAGACTTGAGGCCGCCTGCTAGAAAAACGGGTTTATCCAAAGTAGCGACAATAGCGCGACTAATTGTCCAATTATGCACGCGACCAGTACCACCTAGTTCTTGCTTTTCAGGATTGCCTGAATCGAGCAGAATATAATCTACTAAAGGTGCAAATTGCTTGGCTTCTTCAATAGAGGTCTCATCAATGACGTGAATGACTTGCGTGAGTTGTACATCGGGTAAAGCTGCACGAATTTGAGCATGCGCGCCTCTCTCTAGCTTCGTTACGAGTTGGATGCCTGTTGTTTTGGTCAATTTATGCTGCTGGATAATCGCTTTAGCAGTAGTTTCACTCGTCAGTAGCCAAGTGGTAGCAGTAGCTGGAATAGCTTGCACGATAGTCGCAATTGCTTCATGGCTTAAAATGCCAGGCCCTGTAGGCATTGGGCCGACTAAACCCAACACATTAGCACCTGCGGCTAGAGCAAGTCGTGCTTCTTCTACACTTGAAATGCAGCAAACTTTTACATTCATGTTGATGCTGTTGAAATCATCCTAAAACAGGCTCATGTTGCAGTAACATATCCAATTGCTCCATCACAAAAGGAATATCTATTTCTTTCGTTTGGCAAGCCCTAGTGATAACATCGTGTAAAGCTACTTCTTCTTCATCTTCCCAATTAATGGCGCGAAAAGGAATGCTGGATAGCGGCTTCTCCGAAAATTCTACAATATTACCCTTCACTATACCTTTATGACGCAACCAATAAAATACTTTAGGATGATTCAGGAAAGCTAAAATATATTCAATGCTCTCTCGTACATGCGACTTTTTGAGCAAAGCCGTTACATCTTGCGTAGGGAGAATATCAGGCTCCGCGAGGGCAAATCGGAAATAATCTTTATTGGAAATACGCTCTTTGCAAGGTACTAAAATACGCGGCTGCTGTTGGCTAAATAGTTTCAAATTGCGTGGAAAAGTCCAATGCCAATAGGGTATCGAACGATTGTATTGATAACGCATTTCTAAGCGCGGTCGGTGGGCTTGCAGATGTGCAAAAAAGTGCTTAAAAGCCACCTTAAGCGTGATTTCACTGGCTATTTCATTCAAGAAAATATAGGGCGTGATTTTTTTATATTGAAAGGCTTGCAGGTCTTTGGCTTTCACTACTTTTAGTAGATAGTATTGTTCCTGCTTGTCCAAGTCTTCGGTCGTTTCGCGCCATTGGAAGGCTTTGTCTAAGCCACTTACCATGCCATTGCCTATATCACAGAATTCGCCGATGGTGTGGTAGGTTTCGTTCGTGTGTTTTTGGCATTGCTGCTCAAAAGCTTCCAATACACCTTGCGTGGATGCAGGTTCTAATAGCCAAGTTTGGTCTTCTTTAAGCGGAGCACATTCAAAATCAGGTGTTAAGTTTTGTAATTCGTTCAACATTGGGACACGTTTAGCTTCAAATCTAGATAAGCGAATAGGCGGCTTTTCGCGCCGCGATTTGATGTACTTAAAAATCATACACGACACATTCGCCCCTTCAAAAATAGGCGTTTCCTTAAACTGGTAAATCGCCTCGAAATAACCATGTCGCACCATGTAGTTTCGAAGCTTATAGGAATGTGTGGTATTAATCCAATATTCAGGACAGATAAACAGCAGTTGGCCTTCTTCTTTTAGCAATTCAATAGCGCGCAAGATAAAAATATGCAAATAATCACAAAGGCTATTGCAATGGGTTTTCCATAATAAATTGGTCTTTAATTCTGATTTCAGAGCATCGTCTAAATGCTTCCAGCGGATATAGGGCGGATTGCCAATAATGAGGTCAAAGCTTTCTGAAATCTTCGCCGATACGAAACTTTCATGCCGTACTTCTTCATAGGTGGTAGCAAGGGTGTCATCTATTTCGTAGGCGAGAATATTGTGATAGCCGTTTTCCTTTAAGCGGTCGAGAAAAATGCCTTGTCCACAAGCAGGCTCTAGTATTCGGCTGTGTGCATCCACATCAGTAAGCTGAATCATAAAGTCTACTATACTAGTAGGTGTGAAATATTGAGCAAGTTTATTTTTCATCAGATAGTGTACTTGCCTATGATAAGAGATTATTGTTTTGAATAAAGGTTTTCCGATAAACGAAACATTTATTCAAGATTTGCTACCTTTCATAAGTTTCAGCAACGGCTTATTTTACTCGAATTTCTAATAAAATAAAGGTATAAAAAAAGGATGAC
>JAHDCQ010000161.1:8717-11923 GCA_020629845.1 Saprospiraceae bacterium
AACGGCTTATTTTACTCGAATTTCTAATAAAATAAAGGTATAAAAAAAGGATGACTCGACAAACTCGCTGAGGATGGTAAAGGTTTGAAATAAATAATATGTATTGCAATATTTAAGGAAATACGAATCTGCAAATGATTTTGTACTTTTGCGGCATCAGAATTTATACTTATACGTTATGGAAGAAGTTAATATGATACTCGAAATGGCACAAGAAGCCATGAGTGAATCCATTGAACACTTAAAGCGCGAATTAGCTAAAATCAGTACGGGCAAAGCATCGCCTGGTATGTTGAGTGGCTTGCGTGTGGACTATTATGGTACACCTACGCCACTACAGCAAGTAGCCAATGTGAATGTGTCCGACGCACGTACGCTCGCCATAAAGCCCTGGGAAAAGAGCATGTTGGCACCCATTGAGCGCGCTATTTTTGAAGCTAATTTAGGCTTCACTCCACGCAATGATGGCGAAACCATTCACATCAATATTCCAATGCTTACTGAGGATCGTCGTCGCCAATTGGTGAAGCGCGCTAAAGGACTAGGCGAAGACACTAAAGTAAGTGTACGCGCTGCACGGCGCGATGCGATGGATGAAATCAAGCAAGCGGTAAAAGATGGCTTTCCTGAAGATATGGGCAAGCGCAAAGAAGAAGAAGTACAAAGCCTCACCAAAAAATTTGGGGCTGACATTGATGGACTTATCGGTGATAAAGAAAAGGATATAATGACGATTTAATTCGTGATGAGTTATGAGTGATAAGTGATGAATAACTCATCATTCAACACTCATAACTCATCATTCAAAATGATGTTATGAAATTCGGAGTGGTTGTTTTCCCTGGCTCGAACTGTGATGATGATATGATGCATGTGCTGGGTAGTGTGCTAGGGCAAAATGTGGTGAAGATTTGGCATAAAGAAACCAGCTTGTCGGGCTTTGGGCAGGGCGATTGCATTGTACTACCAGGTGGGTTTTCTTATGGTGATTACCTACGCGCTGGTGCAATAGCAAGTTTTTCCCCGATTATGAAATCGGTGATTGAATTTGCGAATGCAGGTGGCTATGTGTGGGGAATATGCAATGGTTTCCAAGTGCTTTGTGAAACAGGCTTGCTCCCTGGCGTACTGCTTCGTAACAGTAATCAGAAATTCATCTGCAAAAATGTACATCTTCGCACAGAGACTAGCAATTCAGCCATTAGCAGTAATTTAGGCAAAAATAGTGTTCTAAAAATCCCAATTGCACATGCCGAAGGTCGCTACTATGCCGATGATGTGACCATAGCACAACTCCAAGCCAATGACCAAATTCTATTCAGATACTGCACTGAAGCAGGCAAGTTAGATGAAGCAGCCAATCCGAATGGTTCGCTTTTGAATATTGCAGGTATTTGTAATGCCGAACGCAATGTATTTGGTATGATGCCGCACCCAGAACGGGCTTCGGAAGAATTATTGGGCAATACGGATGGACGTGGCATGTTTGAGTCCTTGCTTTCCACTGTTCAGACAGCGGTTTAGAGTCTTTTTTTATCTTTACTACGCACGTAAGCGGCGGCGTTCTCGTGCCCTTTCTACTAGTCTGCGTACATCTCGGCGAATCTTTAAGCGTAGAAAAATATCGCCTCCAATAAGGATGAGTACTCCTAGTAGAAAGATGCCAATGTGCATACGTTGGGCGATAACAAAATAATCTGGATAAAGGGATTCTATAAATATTTGTTCAAGACACACTATAATGGCAGCCAACAAAAACAGTCCTGTCGCAGTAGCGCGTGTGGTTCGGATAAGTTTTGGATTCTGCTGATAGATGGTTTTCCGCAGGAACGCATCCACATCAGGATAATAAGGATTAATCTTGATAAGCTCTCGCAGCAGATATTCTGCCTTATCGTACTGCATCAAATTGAAGTTGGAAGCTGCTTTTTGGAAAAGGGTTTTACAGAACAAATCTTCGCCTTGAAAAAACTGAATATTATGCTCAATAGAACTTTCTAAGATAAAATCCACTTGTTGCAAATGCCGTTCGTATGCTCCAATCTCAAATAAGGCTGCTGCATAACACACCCGCAACTCAAAGTATTCTGGAAACTCCAGTCGCCCGATGGTACGCTCATGTTCTTCAAAGAAACGCGCAATGGTACGGTAATCGCCCGCATCAATTTCCTTGAAGGCACGATAGGTGGCTGAATGATATGTGGATTGCGAAAACGTCATTACTACTTATACACACGAGGATAAGCACTACACATCGGTAGATTTATCGTCGGGCTGATTTTATTGTTTTAATTTTTTTAATGAATAGACAGAAAGGCGAAACCTTAGTCGCACAAAAATAAGCAATGGAGTTGATAAAAAATACTTACTACATTAATCTAAATGCAAAAATACGACAAAAGTTGTTCTAAAATCAGGAAGAATGTAGGATTGGTGTCAATTTGTACAGCAACGGTTTGCTTGGACTTACATCGAGTTCGAAACTTGCAATTTGAAGATTCAGCAAATAGATGCCATCCTTGATATGTTGTGGCACATAAATCAATTCCGTAATGGTGCAATGTTCGCGTGTTGCCTCTGGATATTGCCAAAAAGCATGATGTGCCAAAAGCTTGCCTTCATCCTCTTCTCTATCCACTGATGGGAGGTCTATGAGTAGGTGTTCTATGCCTTGTTCCACCAGCCATTGCATTGCTGCGGCATCCATATAAGGCGGATTCGCGCCAGAATAAGTCGTACTCATTTTCAAAGCATCATTGGGCATCGTTCGGATGATAATTGCCTGTACCCCTGCCTCTATTTTGGGCAATTGCTCACGCAAAATCACACGGTCGCCATTTTCCATACGTTGCGGAAACACGCTCACCACTTGCGCGATATGATGAAACTGTCGCAAACAAGCATTGATGCTATACCACTCCTTAGCGATATGTCCCACACACTCGGTATGTGTGCCATTACCATGCGGATTGAGGCGGATATTTTTGAAATTTACTAAGCCACCTTCAGCCGTATCGCCCACAAAGTCGCCTGCCCGTACAGGAAAAAATTCTACTGGTGGTGCATAGAAACAATTCGGGTTTTGCATCCCGTCGCGTAGCGGGATGGAAATGTCTAAACCCTCGGCTAGATTGGCGATGTATTCCGTCTCTTTATGTGATATGCGAATCTGCATGCTATTGGATTTTGTCAATGTAAGCTCTATT
>JAHDCQ010000574.1 GCA_020629845.1 Saprospiraceae bacterium
AGTTCTTCGCTGCGTAAAATCATCTGTTATTCTGATTTTTTATTTGTCTCTTCTACTAGATTTACTTCTGCCTCCAAATCCCAATTGGCGCGCAGGGCTTCCAGTTGTTTGGTGAAAATGGGTTCGGCTTGGCGTTTTAGATCATAGTTGCCCGTGTCCCAATAGCCATTTTTATTCCAATCGGTCACTATACGAACGCTATAAGTACTAGCTTTTATTTTTTCGAGCGTTGTTTTGAATGTACTGACTTCTTTTACTTGAAAGCGTTCAAAAACCGCATCGCTGCCCGCTAAAACTTCAACCACATAGTGCTGCGTACTATCCAAACCAATGACCGTTAAATTCAAATTGCCTAAAGCCTTGCTTTCTTGTACACGTACTATTTGCTTAACGGTATCTTTAAGCATAATACCATAGATATCCGTCAAGGCATTCGGGAGCAATTGTATCGTATACGTACTATCTTCTTTCCACTTATGCTTAATGTTAAGCTTCCGATTCATGGCGGTGCTATCAATCGTAATATCAAGTGCTTGCTCCACCAAAATTGAGTCTTGATATAATTGGATAAATGCCGTATCAAAGCTCGCTAATGGATGATTCCATTGCAAAACTAGTGGCTTTATCGGATTTACCTCCTGTCGAGGCGATAGCTTTTTATACGGTTCTAGTTGGGCAGTACTTAGAAATTTTTGCTTTCCCTTATTTGTTACTTGTAGCGTGTCTCGCCAAAGTGTATCTTGCCGAATATGCAATTCCCAATTGCTTAGTTCACCCAATTCGTACCACACATGTAAGGTGTCTTTACTGGCTTCAAAAAAGAGCGTATTAGGGATATTTTCATATTTAAAGAAGAGTTCTTCTAGGCGTATTTTTTTATTAAATAATACATCGGCACGCCCATACTGCGTTGTATCAATATCCAATACATTGAGGGCTTCTTCGGCTTTGAAAATCGTCAATTCTAGCTCCTTGCGCGTAGTATCTGGCACAATGATAGGAGCTTCTAAAAAGCCAATGCTTTCCGTCGCATCATAAGTGTAGTTTGGAATTTGGTCATCCAATACGACTACTTTGAAGGTATCTGCTCGCACGTTTTGGATGTGAAAATGTCCTGTCTCATCTGTTTTGGCGAAGTAAAACGGTCGCTCCGTACGTACTACACTATCCGCGAGATTGTCATACAGCATGACCAAAACCCCTTCTTGCGGTTCGTTTTTTTCCACATCACGTACGATGCCTTCTACTTCTAAAGAATCAATTAAATCACCCGTAGAAAATACAAAGCGTAGATTGTCTGCTGGATTGCGCTCGGTGAGGTCTTGTATCGCTTCTCCAAAGTTGATGGTGTAGGTCGCGTTTTCGCGTAAAGTGGCAGTTTCATCGAATTGAATCTGAACGGTTTTGCCTCTCAAATTTATTTCAGGGGCAGGCTCAATAGGTGGCGAAATGACGACTTGGTTTCGGACATCATTCAATTGCACCCACTCATCAAAAGCAAGTTCGATGGTTTGTTTTTCAAAATTGGTTTGCATATTCGGTGTCGTGCGCGTAGAGTCGAGTCCTGGTGGCGTTTCATCTTTTTCACCACCCGTCAGAGGGATAGGGTTGGCACATTGTATCATGCCTATTACAAGTAATATTCCAACAAAATACACTAAAACCCGATACTGCATAAATTGATTTGGTTCTCTGACAATTTTAGTGATTAATCAAGCCTAATTTTTACAAAAATTCGACCGCAAGCTAACTCATTTTGTAAAAATTAGACTTGACCACCAAAATTGTCAAATAACGATTGATTTTAAAGTCTGCAAAGGTAAGGTCTGAGAGAGGATAAATAGGTATAGGAGTAGAATATTATAATTTTTGTAACTGTTTAGTAT
>JAHDCQ010000162.1 GCA_020629845.1 Saprospiraceae bacterium
TAAAAAGATGCGCGCCACCATACACGGTATGCACAGGCTGCCTATCTGATCTATCTCCTGGATACAATTGATTAAAGGCTTGATTGGCGGCACTCAATTTGCTAAAAAGCTGCACTTGTAGTTGATTATCTATACTTACTTTCATTGTCTTGCTTCGACTTAATTTTGAATTTTGAATGAGTGAATTTTGAATATTCTAGTTTCGCTTATCCCCAAATTAAAGTGAATGTGGATTTGTAACTGCCGAGTGGTGCTCGGCACACGCTGCACTTTGTTTACCTGTGCATTCTGTACCAAGCACCGCTTGGTAGTTACAATTCACCCGATTTTGGGAATGAGCGTCTAGTTTTTTACGACCCTCGATAAGTAGAATATCCAAACGGATTCAATAATAAAGGAATATGATAGTGTGTCGTATCAAAGGTCGTAAAATCAATATCTACTTTTGGATAAAAACTTGCCTTGCCTTGTGCCTCAAAGTAGGACTTGGTCTGAAAACACATTTGATAATGCCCTGGTACTAATTCAATTCCCGCAGGCAATAAATCGGTGATTCTGCCATCGGCATTGGTGATACCCAAAGACACCGTTTGCCAAGTCGCATCAACTTGTTTTTTCAATTTGATACAAATTCCTTTTGCAGGAGTTCCCACAGAAGTATCTAATACGTGCGTGGTGATTTGACTGACTTTATTCCAAAAGTTCTCCTCAAATTGAAAGAGTTTTCTCAATCGAATCAGAGTAATTTTATGCTGTTCGCCCTTGGCAATTCCTAATTCTTCGGCAGTATCATGGCTTACTCGTTCTTTCAAAAGATAGAGCATTTCTGCTGCTGATTTACCCGTTGCACAAACGATAAAAATATAGCCGAACTTCTGGAAATACTTTTCATTGTAGTCCGCTAGTTCCAGAATCGTTTGCTCCGTCGCGCTACTCACCCCTGCCTGTTCATTGGATGCCCAATCTGCGGTGCTTGCGAACTTCTTTTTCAGACTTTCCACATCTCCAATCTTCGGATGATGACTGAACGCTTCCAAAGCATCGGCTTCGCTAGTTGCTTTATACCAAATCTCATTTACCTTTTCAAAGAGCATTTGTTCACTCTCAAAAGGAAAGTATTCCATCAAACTATCGACCCAAGTACCAGAGCCACAACATTTGAATAAAGCTGTTTTTGCTTCTTCTACGGATAATTGATTGAACGAAGATATTGTGTGCATGTAATGAGTGAATTTTGAATGAGTGAATGTTTTCAATGAGTGAATTTTGAATTTTGAATGACTGAATAAATCTAATTATCGCATTAAAATCATTCACTCATTCAAAATTCATTCATTCACTCATTGTTTGGGTGCTGCGTTAGTTCGAGCTTTTGATAGTATTCTTAGTATTTCGTCTATTTCCTTCAATAGAAATTGAAGCTCAGTTGGATTCGATTTTATGCCTTTTGCTTCAATTAGTTCTAGCCAATATTGTGATTCGTCCGCTTCTTCTACGGCAATACTCATTTTCGCAAAGAACTCTTTCTTAGACCTTGCTCGACAAGCTGCTCGATGATTTGCCCCTGTTGATGTGGAGGATTTAATGAGCTGGAAATTAATGACTCGCGTTACAGCATTATTAGGCAGTTGCTCGCAGAAATTGAGTACTCGAACTACCCATGCTTTAATTCTCTGCCGCAATTGCTTTACAAACTCTTGCTTTTCCTGTTCACTTCTCATTTGAGGATTAAATTATATGACAAAAGTAATAGAAATTCAATCATTCAAAATTCGATCATTCACTCATTAAAAACATCCACTCATTGAACACTAGCCCCTTGCTCTATCCAGCATCGAATCAAATCCCGTTCTTCGGGCGTAATGCCAGTCTTATTATTCTGTGGCATATTCTTGGTGATAACCACTCGTTGCATGATTTTATCTGCCATTTTCACGATGTCCTGTGGCGTATCATAGACAACGCCATTCGGCGGAGCAGTCAATACATCATCTGTTGGACTAGCAGAGTGACAACTCACACAGCGTTGCTGAATGATTGGATAGATTCTTGTAAAAGAAACCGTATCACATTCGCCTCCTACTGGCTCAGGAGCAGTGATGAATATCGTCGAAAATAGAATGAGTGTTGCTATAGGAATCACCCAAACGGACTCTTGATCTTTCTCTTTTAGGTTGAGGTAATGTTTCACCGCTGCACTTCCTATGGATAGCATCGCCAAAATCAGCCAAGGATATTCATGACTAAAAGTGCTTGGGAAGTGATTACTAATCATCACGAAAAGGACGGGCAAGGTGAAATAGTTATTATGATAGGAACGCAAGCCTGCAAAATTTCCGATAGCAGGATCTAGATAAGTGCCTTCTTTTGTTGCTTTCACCATTGCCTTTTGGGCAGGAATAATGACGAAAAATACGTTCCCTGCCATGAATGTCCCTATCAATGCGCCAAAGTGAATGAAGGCAGCCCGAGGATTGAAAATTTGCGTATAGAAATAGGCAAAGCCAATCAGTATAAAAAATAAAGTGATGCCAAACAGTAGCGGCTTTTTAAGTAGCGGCGTAAGACTCAAAACATGATAAATCGTATAACCTATTGCTAAGGAAGCTACCCCAATGGCTATGGCTGTTCCAGCAGATAAGCTTGTATTATCTGCTTTCAAGAGCATGGCTTCGGCATTGAAATAATAGACTACAAATAGCAATCCAAAACCTGTGAGCCAAGTAAAATAAGCTTCATATTTAAACCAATGCACCCCTTTCGGCATAACCTTCGGAGCAACTTGGTATTTCTCCACAAACCAAAATCCGCCACCGTGTAGCATCCACATATCGCCTTTGAGTTCGGGACGTTTTTTGTTTTTATGCAAGCTATTTTCCATGAAAACAAAGAAAAACGAAGTCCCTATCCACGCAATACCAAAGGTGATGTGCAACCAGCGAATCACAATATTCATCCATTCTTGCCAATGCCCTATATAGATACTATCGCGCCAATAAAAATACGCCCATACCGCCAACATAAGAAAGCAAAGCACAATTGCAGTATATATCAACTCATTGGAACTAACCAGTTTGTTTACTATTGTTTCTTGCTTTTCTTCGTCTTGATACTCGTTTTGGAGGGCTGCTTTTTTGAATCGCTGTACTTTATGGCTGATGCCAGCAAAAAAGATTAATAAAAAAAGAATTCCTATCGCTACTACTAACATGAATGAATACTGTGTCGTTTTAATTAAAATGAATCTTTCTATTGAACCATATAAGAACATACCTGCTTGAAGCAGACAAGTAAGTGACACTTTGTCGCGTTTTTATATGTTCTTATATGCCTTATATGGTTCAATTTTTCCCTTGCCACGTTTTCCCAAAAGGACTCGGCACAATGCCATCCTCCTGAAAAGCAAATTGCCCATTAACAATAGTGCTTTTTATCGCACCAAATAAGCGATGATTTAGATAGGGCGTTGCCTTATGTCGATGCTCAATAATACCTTCTTCAACCTGAAAAGTAGTTTCAGGCTGCCAAATCGTGAGGTCTGCCTGATAGCCTTCTTTTATCGCACCAATTTTGTGACTAAGTCCCAAAAATTGAGCAGGTTTTGAAGTGAGCAAAGGTATAAATTCTGTCAAACTCATTTCTTCTTTCAAAGCTGTCCAACTTGCGGATAGCAAGAACTGTAAACCAGCAATGCCACCCCAAGCTTTACTAAAATTCCCGCTTTCTATCTCTTTGATTTCAGGTGGTGCAGGAGAATGATCGCTACTAATAAAATCAATCAAGCCCATCTTTAAAGCGCGCGCCAAATTCTGCCCATTGCTTTTTGCTCGGATAGGCGGCGCACATTTATATAGCGTATCGCCGTCAGGAATTACCTCGGCATTAAAAAAGAAATAATGCGTGCAAGTCTCCACTGTGAAGGGAATGTCCGTCTGTTTCTTCTCTGCTATCCAATCCAGCATTTCGTCAGATGCCAAATGGACAATATGCACCTTACAATTATTCTTTTCTGCTAAAGTAATGAAGGCTTTTATCGCTTCATTTTCCCATGCCTTCGGTCTAGATTTTAGATAGGCTGAATAACTTCTAGGGTTCGCGGAAAGCTCGTCGGGTGCGGGCAAAGTATCCAATTCGCAATGCGCTAAAACAGGCACACCTAAATCCGCGATACCTTCCATCAAAGCATCCAAATCGGATAAGGAAATATTCGGAAATTCATCAATTCCAGAATGCGATAAAAAGACTTTTACACCCAAACAACCTGCTTCCACCAATGCTTTCACTTCGCTTACCGCAGCATTCGTCGCGCCTGCCCAGAAGCCACAATTGGCATACAATTTCCCTTCACAAGCAGCGATTTTATCCTTATAAGCTGCAACATTCGTCACTACAGGACTCGAATTCAAAGGCATATCTACCAAAGTCGTGATTCCTCCTCGCACAGCCGCTTTAGTTGCCGTCTCAAAACCTTCCCAAGTCGTGCGTCCAGGCTCATTGACGTGTACATGTGCGTCTATCGCCCCCGCCATGATTACGCTACCTGAAAAATCCTGTGCTGTCTCTAATTTCTGCCCAAGATGGACGCTTACTATTTTATCGCCTTCGATAGAAATGGTCGCGGCTTGTAATTTCCCCTCTAGAAAGACACGATTACTATAAATGTGGTAAAGCATGCAAAAGAATAATTGAATCTTAAACGCAGAGGCGCGGAGGCGCAGAGAAATATTAGAAAAAAGACTCCGCGCCTTTGCGCCTCTGCGTTCAAAAATGTAATTACTAAGGTAGCTTATTAACTATACAAACTTAACAGAACCTTCTCCGTAGTCATAGGTGCAGAGTAAGTAATTTTTGCATTTTCATTAAACGCTAAAATCGCATTTGCCAAAGAAAAATACGCCCCGATACCATACATCAAAGGAGGCTCACCGACGGCTTTTGATTTTAGAATCGCTAATTCACTGCCCTCCGTTTCTAAATATTGAACACTGACTTCCTTCGGGACGGAATAAATATCAGGAATCTTATAATTCGCTAAATTGGATGATTTCAGTACGCCTTTTTCATCATAAATCAATTCTTCCATCGTCATCCAGCCCATGCCTTGCACGAGACCGCCTTCTATTTGTCCTAAATCTACCGCACGATTCATGCTTGTCCCGAAATCATGGACAATTTGCACCGCATCAAATTCATAATTCCCTCGAATGCAATCGACGGTACTACGGAAAATGGCTGTACCATACACATGATAAGCGAAGGGATGTCCTTTACCAGTAGCCTTATCAAAGTGAATTCTAGGCGTGGCATAATGCCCTTTTGCACTTAGATTGATGCGCTTTTGAAACGCCAATTGAATCAAGTCTTCCCAAGCAATATGCTTATCCGAAGCACTGATGGTATTTTCTTCAAAAAGAATGCTTGTTTTATCTTTTAGCTCCCAATGCTCGACTAGGAAATCCTTCAGCCGTTCTATGATTTGATTACAAGCATCTTGCAGGGCTTTTCCGTTCAAATCTGCGGTTGCGCTGGCGGCAGAAGGCGAAGTATTGGCAACGCGCGTGGTATTGGTCGTTTCCAATTTGATTTGTTCCTCTTCAATCCCAAAACTGCTGGCTGCCACCTGAATCATCTTGGAACTCACGCCTTGCCCCATCTCAATCGCGCCCGTACTGATGCCTACACTCGCATCGCTATACACATGCACTAGGGCGCGGGCGTTGTTCATCATGGTGTTGGTGAAGGAAATCCCAAAGCAAATCGGCATGAAAGCCAAGCCTTTTTTCGTGTATTTATTTTCAGCATTGTATTGCGCTACTTCGGCTTGCAATTGCTCGAAATTATAGTTCTTTTTGGCTTGCGACCAACAATGATTTGCTTCGCAATCTTCCGTCTTCTGACCATAAGAAAATTCATCGCCTTCCTGCAACAAATTTGCTTCTTGTATGAGGTGTGGAGCTACGCCCAACTGCCGCGCTGCATCATGAATAGCCGATTCTATGACGAACATGCCTTGCGGACCACCAAAGCCTCTGAACGCGGTATTAGGCGGCAAATTGGTGCGACAAGAAAAGGCTTCGGCTTTCACATTAGGTACAAAATAGCTGTTCGTAGCATGGAAGAGCGTCCTATCTAAAATGGCAGGCGATAAGTCCGCTGCTGCACCGCCATTCTGAAAGTATTTTCCTTCAAAAGCGATGATTTTATAGTCCTTATCCAGTCCTATTTTGTAGCGACTTTTGTAAGGATTTCGCTTGCCTGTCATTTGCAGGTCTTCGCCACGTTCTAGAATATATTTTACAGGACGATTCGTCAAATACGTACCGAGTGCCACCATCGTCGCCCAGGGAGAGGCTTGATCTTCTTTGCCTCCAAAACCACCGCCTATCCGATTGACATCTACTTCAATTTGATTCATCGAAACGCCCAAGACTTTCGCTACGGTGCGTTGTACGGCGGTCGGGCCTTGCGTGGAACTATAGATTTTTATGCTCTTATCGCCATTCGGAATCGCATACGCGCCTTGTGGTTCGAGGTACACGTGTTCTTGCCCGCCTGACTCCGCTGTGCCTTCAAAAACATGTTCGCATTTAGCAAAAGCGGCTTCGGTATCGCCTAGTTGGAAGGTCTTGGGTGCGCTCAAAAATTCCTTATGTTCGTAGGCTACTATTGGGTCAGTGATGATTCTTTTCGGCTTGATTTGTACTTCTATGGCTTCGCAAGCTTTGTGCGCTGCAACTTCCGTTTCTGCTATAATCAACAAAATCGGTATCCCGATGAAATGTACCTCTTCTTCGGCTAGTAGCGGTTCATCTGGAATGATGCCGCCAATTTGATTTTCGCCTGGAATGTCTTTATGCGAAATGATGCGTACTACGCCCGGCATTGCCATTGCTTTTGCCGTATCAATCGCCTCTATCAAGCCATGCGCTACTCTCGAATAATAGACTTTGGCATACAATGTCCCCGCCAATTCTGGCAAATCATCCAAATACTGCGTTCTACCCGTTACATGTAGCGGTGCATCTACATTGAAGGAGGTCTTTTTTTTCTTTTTCGTAGCGTTTATTGTCACTGTTTTTGTTTGTTTTTTAACTTTTCTTTGAGGCTATTCTCCTTTTTTCTTTTTCAAGTATTCTTCTATTTCTTTATCCGATAACTTCGATGTATCCCACCAACCATTTGAAGTTCTTTTATCAACTGTGTGATTACAATATGGACAATTTATTGGTTCTTTTTCTTTAGTTCCAGGCATAATCAAATTGTGTTCTGAAACCTTGAATGGTTTACCACATTTAGTACATTCTTCCATGATATTCTAAATTTTATTTGTTCGTACTTTCTCAGTTGTGTATGGCACGGTCTCGCATCTATCCGTTGGCAGCAGGTCTCCTTTAATTTTACCATCTTCCATTTTTTTCTTTCCACTCATCTAATCTTAATAGTGCTTCTAATTCATCTATCAATCCGATTTCCACTTGAAGGTTTAGTCCGCCAACAGCTTCTGTCCTATGTTTGGTTTTTTCTATCCGCTTATTTATGATTTCAATTAGTTCTTCACTTGGTATCTCGTCTTTTTCTTTACAATATTCCTTTAAGCATTCAATACTATCAAGAAATTCGTTTTTACTCTTACTTTTAATGGATTTCGAGCATAGTTCCATAAATTCTGGCACTTCAAAATAATTTGACAGACTTTCTAAAATTTGAATTGAATAGCCTCTCCGCTTTCCTGCAAAAGCATCTCTATCTAACTTTATTTCAAATATTTCTTTTGCAAAATTGATTAGCGATTCTGCTATTTGCCCCTCCTTTTTACCAATTCCTCTTTGAAAAACATTCCTTTTCTCTCCATCATTTTCCATCCACAATTTATGAGGTAAATAAGAGATTAAACTTAATAATTCCTTTTCCAAAATTTGTTTTAAATTCTTTTTTGTTGAAGCTATTTTATTTGTCGTTATTAATATTGGGATTAGGGAATCATTTGTAAAAGTTGTTTTGTCAATTTCAAATCTCATTTTATAAATTAATTGGATTGCTAAACTTCTATCTTGGTTTTCTGGACTAACTTCTTCATACAATTCAATTATTCTATCACAATAATTTTTGATTTCCATTTTTAATTTTTCTTTATTTGCTGCTAACGGTCGGTACAAACGCAGTAAACGCGCATAAGGCTTATTGCTGTTTTGCACTTTATTCGCTGTCGTTTTCTTTTTCTATTTTTTCTATTTTCATATCAGCCATATGAATAAACTTCATCTCTTTCTTTCCTCCTTTTTCTGAACTTTCTTTGCCGATATAAACTTCAATTTTATTTTTATCATTTTTCTTGACCAACGAGAATATTTCCCCGTTTTCAGCGATTACAGTAGCTGTTTGTGCTTTGTGCCCTTCTTCTCCGAAATTATGAAAGGCATTTAAAGATACTTGAGCTTCAATGTCCTGATAATTTATTTCCATGTATGCCCCAATTCGTTTGACTTTATGCTTTTCTCCACCTACTTCGAGGTAGGAATTATCACAATCAATAGTTATTTCGTAAACTTCCTTTGATAATTCTTCTCCTTCTTTAACAAAGACAATTGGAAGGGTTGGATAATTTCTTTTTATGACTTCATGAAGAAATTCGTACAACTTAACTCCTTGATTTTGATTTTCAGGAAAGAAAATATCGTCAGGTTCAAATTTGGGTGCAATTCCATGAAATAGAACTCCAAGATTTGTTAAGTCTCTTGTGACGAATACTGGTTTAGGTATTTCTGTAATTAACCAACCTAAAACTTGCTCTTTATCTATTTCTTTTAAAAGATAAAGGTCTATCCCAAATTCTTCGGCTGCTATTTTTGCATCCTCTTGAAATCCCTCCTTTGCTATAAATATCTTCTTATTTATTGATGGTATTCTTTCGCACTTTGCTTTAAACGCTTCAATTTTTTCGACGCTTACCTTTGAACTGTAATCTTTACATTCAATCGCAATTTGGATTTCAATATCATTGATTTTTGTCTCAATAAATATATCAATTTCTCTTTTCCTTCCACCTCTATTTGGGATTTTATAATTCTGATGAATCTTCGTATTGGGATTATCTTTATACGAAGTCTGTATTATGTGATTTACAGTTTCAAATATTTTATCAGACCTCATTGTTTTTGTTTTTTCTTAATGGCAGCGAACTTGAAAATACAAGCACACCCAACCTACCCAACAATCTCCTCAAGCACCAACTCCTCCGTTTTCACCGCCATAAATTGAGCAATAAAAAGCTGTCGTGCCAAAAGCCGCTTGTATTCGGCAGAACCTCGCGCATCGCTGATGGGCGAAATTTCTTCATTTAAGCAAACAATCGCTTCCCGAATCGTAGTTTCCGTAATCGCTTTTCCTTGCAGGAAAGCAGCCGTTTTATGTAAATAAGTCGGAATTGGCCCGACACCGCCAACCGCTAAATGCGCTGCTTGAATGCGGTCGTTTTTGAGGTCAAATGTAGAAGCAAAATTGACGCTGGCAATGTCAAAATATTTCCGTTGGCTGACCTTTTCAAAGTGAAATTTGGAGGAAGCAGTAGGCACTTTAAACTGAATTTGTTCCAGTATTTCCCCTTCTTTCAGGTCAATCTGTTTATAGCCTTTGTAAAAGTCTTTGAGGGCAAGCGTTCTTCTTTTACCCGCTTTCTCTAAGATAATTTGGCTATCCAAAGCCAATAAAAGAATCGTGAAATCGCCGATAGGAGAAGCATTGACGAGATTGCCGCCAATGGTCGCCATATTGCGAATTTGGGTAGAAGAAAGCAATTTGAAAATATAATCAGAATCAGGCAGTGCGCTTTTGAACAGCTCGGAACGATACAAATCGCCCATCGTGAGGGCTGCACCAAAGGTACATACGCCATCCTCAATTTCAATCTGATTCATAGATGCTCGGTCATAGACGGGCAATGCCTCCGTCTCGTACATCGTCCAAGGGCGTTGAACGTATAAATCCGTACCGCCACCAAGTTTGACGCTTCCATTATGCGCTGCTGCTTCGGTTTTGATTGCCGCCAATCGCTTCGGAATATCCGCGAAATAAGCAGGAATATAGTTTTGGGCAACTAAGCTCGGAATGCTCAGTTTTGGCATATCCGCTTTTACCTGATTAATGATTAATTCGGCTGCGCGTTCTATGCCTTTATAGCCTGTGCAACGACAAATATTGCCATCCATAGCGGCAGTGATGCCTTCTAGAGAAACGGTTTCAGAAGACAATAAATAGCCCGTAAGCGAGACCACAAAGCCAGGCGTACAAAAACCACATTGCGTACCATACGCATCCACCATCGCCTTTTGTACAGGAGAAAGTTCCTCCATATTCAAGCCCTCAATCGTGACTACGTGCTTGCCCTGCACATTCACCAAAGGCGTGATACAAGAAGTCATGGATTGATAAAACATTTCCCCACCTCTCCGCTCGCCCACTAAGACGGAACACGCACCACATTCTCCTTCTTTGCACACCAGTTTAGCCCCTTTGAGTTGTCTATCCTTGCGGATAAAATCCAACAATGCCGTGCCAGAAGGCGCGTTTGTTTCAATGGTCTGATTATTTAGAACGAATGCTATCATATCAATGAGTGAATGTCGAATGAATGAATTTTGAATGCGAACCAATGAGTGAATGTCCAATGAGTGAATTTTGAATTTTGAATGAGTGAATAGAAATGCTGTATGCGAATTATTCACTCATTTACTCATTCAAAATTCACTCATTGTGGTTAATACTCAACCTTGTCTGCTTTGCTAGCCCACGCATTGAAAACGGCTACGCCTTCTTTTTGTGAAACTTGCTCGGTCGTGATTTGTCGGTCTTCAATCGGGAGTGGGATTTCTTTATAGATAAACTCATCATCAAAACCGATGGCTGCGGCATCTTCTCTGGCGGCGGCAAAAACGATGCGTTCTGGTCTTGCCCAATAGATTGCGCCTAAGCACATTGGACAAGGTTCGCAAGAAGTATAAATCGTGCAGCCTTCCAATTGGAAAGAATCTACGTTTTTACAAGCATCTCTGATGGCTACTACTTCGGCATGTGCCGTGGGGTCGTTGGTGGAAGTAACTCTATTATTGCCTTCACCTATTATCTCTCCCTGTTTGTTTACAATTATCGCCCCGAACGGGCCACCTTCATTGGATTCCATACCTTTTTTGGCAATGGCAATCGCTCGGCTCATAAAGTGCTTATCTCTTTCGGTCATTGATTGATTCAAATCTTATATTTTTTTGTCGACGCAAAAAGTAAGCAAAGTTAAAAACAATTACTCATATCCAAAATAGGATGAACTTGTAATCATCAAGCGGTGCTTGGTGCAAGTAGCACTTTATTCTATTAGGTCGGCTAGTATTGCAAAGTGCAGGGTGTGCCGAGCACCGCTCGGCAGTTACTACATGCTAATCCACAAACAAATCCGCAAACTGAAATTTTGTCCCATCAAAGAGCCCTTTATCGCCTAATTTTAGACTTGGAATCACAAGCAGTGCCATGAAGGAAAGCGTCATGAAAGGGGCACTCAGCGTACTGCCTAGTGTCTCTTTTACGAAGGCATCAATATGAGCGTATTGTTTGGCCGTTTCGTAGCCATCTTTATGCGTCATAATGCCAGCGATAGGGAGCGGTAGGACTTTGGACTCCTTCGCAGAAACAGCAGAAATGCCCCCCTTATTTTCTATAATCAAATTGACTGCTCGACAGATAGATTTATCATCCACGCCTAGCGCGATGATATTATGCGAGTCATGCCCTACACAGGAAGCAATTGCACCCTCTTGGAGCTGAAAACCATTGATAAAAGCGAGGGCATTCGGGGCTTTTTGGTAGCGGTTGACGACGGCAATTTTTAAAACATCCTGTTT
>JAHDCQ010000163.1 GCA_020629845.1 Saprospiraceae bacterium
CGGCTTTTTGGATTTTATTGTCGATAGAAAAGACTTGAAAACAACAATTGGGGACCTCTTAGAGTTATTTGAAAAGCCCGTCTAAAACAGACGGACTGTCCCACACACTCACCTTACATATTAGCAAACTGCTGTCTATAGACAGCCCATATCTTTATTCTTATGCTACGAATATCTACTTGGAGCATCACACTCCTATTATTCCCAATACTTCTAATGGCACAAACGGGCTGCCCTGGTTGTGCCATCAATCTACCTCCCGACTTACCCGCTGATACGGTCTTTATAGAACCTATGCCCGACGGTATCGCAGGTAGTGAATACGACGAAGATATCAGCTTTCGATTACCTTCAACTACCGATGCCGTTTCGGTGCTCGATACGACAATTTTGCCGGGCTTACCGTTGGAAGAAATTTCAATTACGAATATCACAAACCTACCCGTTGGTTTAAGCTGGGAAACCGATAAAACGACCTATATGCTACCCGACACTACGGATGGTTGTGTGCGTTTCTGTGGTGTACCACAGCAAAGCGGTATGTTTCTAGTACGGGTAACGCTCACAGCACGTATTTTCGTCATTACACAATCTCTAACCTTCAATATGCCACTCTATATCGGACGTTCGGAGAGCACGACCGATGGATTCAGTATGGAAAATAATAGAGGCTGCGGAACGGTGACGGTGGATTTTTTCAATAATATCCCACGGGCTATAGAAGATGGTTTTTATGACTATAGTTGGGATTTTGGAAATGGCACAAGGAGTACCGACGAAAATCCAAACGCACAACGCTACGATGCACCAGGCGTATATCCTGTTCATTATCAAGCGATAGTAGATACCATTGGGTATTTGCTTAATTCCATCACTATTTTGGAAAATGAACGCTGCACCGATATACTCGGCAATCCAGATTATTTTGTGTCCATCAAAAATGAAATGGGCGAAGAAATCGCTTCCACCGAACCCTTTGAGGAAGCAGATTTACCCCTCACTATTCAGCTTTTCACGCCCTTGAATGAAGGCGAAAATTATACGATAGCTATCACCGATGCTGACCGCCTACTAGAAGGCGACGACGATCCTTGTGGCGAATTCACCTTCAATACAGAATCGGTGGCGGTAGAAGAAGATGATTTTAAATTTGAATACAATATTGCCAATCATCGGGATACGATTAGCTCAGTGGATTCGGTCTATGTATTCGCCATACCTGATACGCCCGATATATTTGTGAGTCCTTCGGAAGAGGTATGTGCTGGCGAAACGGTGAGTTTAAAAACTACACTTTATACCGAAAATTTGCAATGGTATAAGGATGAAGCACTTATCCTCGATGCGGTTTCTTCTACTATCAATGTGACGGAAAGCGGAAAATATCAGGTGTCTTATACCTCAGAAGAAGGTTGTACGAATTTGTCGGATTTTCAGACCGTTTTGATTAAGTCAGTACCGCCTATCCCGATTTTTAGTAACGAAAATAACCTCTTACAACTTACTGATTTGAGCTTACTCAATGATAATCGTAGCGTGCAATGGTACTTGAATGACGTGGCTATCCCAGATGCTACAGAACCGACTTGGTGTGCGACAACATCAGGGAATTATACGCTCGAAATCAGCGATATGTTGACAGCTTGTACCAATAGTTTTGCAGCAGATATTACGCATGATGCCGACATTGTAAATTGTAATCTAACAAATGTGCAAGAACTGCAATTAGATGGTCTGAATATTTACCCAAATCCTAGTAGGGATGTATTGTTTGTGGAGCTAGACCTGAATGGACAAGCGGAAATTCAATTAAGTCTCTATGATATGGTAGGCAGAAAGTGGCTGACACAAGTAGCGCAGAATAAGCAAACGCTTGATATTTCAGAACTGCCTAGTGGTTTATATTGGTTAGAACTGCGTTCGGAGCGCGCTGTTTTGACTCGAAAAATTATGAAGACAAGGTAGAATCTAAAATTTGAAATGTAGAATTTAGAAGGAATTAGAAATTTTGCCTTTGGCAAATTTCACTTCTAAATTCTACATTCGTTATTCTGCGGTTCTACATTCTATTTATCCATTTCCGTAGAGCCATTATAGCTCAAAAGAGCTTCATCTAGCGTGATACCAATAAGTTCTTCTAGCAGAATCTTCGCACTACGCGTTTCTAGCTCGGAGCGTAAACGCTCCTCTACTGCTTTGTGGTAGGTACTAGCTGCACTGTTCACATCCTCAAATTCTGCTAGGTCTTTCTTGAATAATTCCAGTACCAAACGATTATTCTCGCTTGCTGCTGACTCCGTTTTGGTGCGCTCTTCTACCGTTTTTTGAGCATAGATATAATTTGCATACCGCCCCAATACTTGAGCGCGTAAGTGCAATTTATTATTATTCACATCCGATACCACCATCTTTGCATTCTCCTTTGCCATTGCTACCCGATGCTTGGTAGTGAAAAGCGGTAATAGACGGAAAGAAACTCCCACGCCTAAACCATTAGCTTGTCCTGCCCCAATGATTTGCCCATTTTCACTAACCTGTCCATCCATCACTTGCAAACCTTCACTGTTGCTAAATTGATAGTTGATAAAAGGCGTAAAGGTTTCCCAAAAACCAAGCTTTGCTTCTTTGATTTGAATATTCGCAATATTTTGGCGGTGCTGCATTTGTACGGCATTTGGGCTATTGAGCCAAGCCAAATACACTAAATACTCCTCGAAAGACGCTACATCATCCTCCGATTTCACTACCATATCGTAGTCCAGCTCCTGCGCCTGCATTCCATAGGGCAACAAAGCCAACATAAAAAACACTATAGTAATCAGTTGTCGCATAATATGTTCATGTTTTGGGCAGTGATGAGTGATGAATGATGAGTGATGAATGATGAGTGGTTTTAATTTCAAATTAGTTATTGTAAAACTACTCATAACTCATATCTCATATCTCATAACTCATATCACGCTTCATCAAAATCTTTTAATCGTACTACTAGGGCTAAGACGGTATTAAACACCAAATTGGTTGGGAGCATATAGGTAGCTTCTTGCGGATAATTTGCAATTATGAGCAAGAAGATAATATTTGCTAAACCTAAATACACGACTTTTATGGTCGAATCCTTGACGCGGAAGTAATGATAAACCGCCGTTCGCATGGCGACAAACAATAAGCCGAGATAAATAATCAAGCCTATCCAACCCGCTTCTACCCCAATGCGAACATAGGCACTATCGGGCGCGAAGGTGGACAGCCACGAATCCGAATTAAAGCGTTTGCCCCATACCCCTACACTTGCCAAACCAAGCCCCATAGGGTTTGATTGAATATACGGCTGAATGAAATTCTGGTTGCGAAGTCGCAATTGCATAGAACTATCTTCGGAAGGTTTAAAAGCCGACTGAATACGAAAAATCACAGGATTGCTCGTAGATTTCATCACCATGCCCGCACCTATCACACCGAGAATAGCCATCGGGATAATGACTTCTTTGCGAAAAGTCATCAGCACAAAAAGCAGCATCCCCGCAGGAATCATCAGCACAGGTGTTCGAGAGCCTGTATAGAGAATCGTCAAAACCATCAAGAGGGCAGATACCACAAGTCCTATTCGCTTCCAAGTTGCAAACTTTGCAGTAGCTAAAATAACGCAGAACATGGACATATAAGCCATAGCAATCCCAAGCGAAGTGGGATCAGAAAAGAGCGAGAATATGCGTAAGCGCGACCATGTAAAATAGAGTCGAAAACGCAAAGGGTCGGCGTAGAGCCAAGCCAGTTCTTGCTGGGTAAAGCCGAAATATTCTTGTCGAAGCCCAACAGCTACTGCTATGAGCGTAAGAACGATAATAAGCGTAATAAAGCGCATAACGGCGGCTTTACTCTTAAAGGCATAGCAGCCCACAAAGTAAATCAATAGCCATATCGCCAGCGAGCGTACTGAATAAATCCAGCCTGCTAAGGAAGGCGCGTTGGGATTGAGTACTTGCAATAAATTATAGCCTACCCATATCAGTATCATTATGCTAATACTGCTATTGGCAAAGCTAAAATTGCGTTCCTTTAGTACCCGATATATGAGTCCTAAAGCCATGATGAGCAGTAAGCCATCAAGTGCCGTACCAAATGGAAAGGAAGAAAATTTCCGCAAATAATTCACAAAAAAGCTCAAGCTTACCGTCAGCATAAGCCCGAATTCTAGGTTCAGAAAGCAAGCTATCAAAACAGGCACACCAATAACTAAGCCCAAAAGGGCAACTCCCCCTTTCAAGCCAGCAATAGTGGCTGCTCCAGCTATGGCTAGCATAATAGCAAGTATGATAGCATAGCCTAATGGACTATTTAGCTGCTTAAAAATAAACTCTCTGTCCCACCAAGTATATGCTGCTGTATTTAAAGCGGACATTTTTTCTAATCGGTTTATTCGGTCTAACGGTTTATCACTCTAACGATCTAGGTCAATATCCCAATCGCTATACTGATATGCCGTTATACCGTTTTCATATAAACAACACTTTTACAAAAAAGCCAAGTAGCAATAAGGCACACATGGCTAATACAATGATTTCAAGTATCTGGTCACGTTGAGAAAGGCGCGGTTTCATCTTTTAACTTTGATAGTTTAATAATGCGTAGTGATTGTGTTTTAAATTTATGCTAGAACTAAATGCTTCTCTACAACTTGCCAAAATTCTTTTACGCGATGTTCCCAGGTATTGGTTCGCGCAACGGCAATTCTTGCCTCTTTTCGTTGTAAATTATCTTCTACAATTGCTTGATTTATCAAATTATTGAAATCGGCATGATCTTTGGCGAGATAAATGACATCGCCAAAGCTGCGAATATCTACCGAAAAGCTCGTCGAAATGACAGGCTTGCCAGAGAATAGATATTCATTTATTTTGAGCGGATAAATGCTTTCTGTCAATGTATTGCATAGGAATGGAATAATAGTACAATCAAAGTGTTGTAGGTACTTAGGCAGATCATTGATGTTTTTGCTACCTGTAGTAATCACATTTGGCTGCTTATCCAATCCTAATTCATAAAATTCATTGCTATTAATCGGACCGACTAGTACGAGTGTTTTATCAGGATGTGCTTCGGAAATGCTTTTGAGCAATTTATAATCCATACGCGAAGCATCCATATTGCCTGTGAAGCCAATAATAGGCGTAGTCACCTGCGCTATTTCTGCTGGTCGCGGATGCGTTTCGCTGATAGATCGCTCAAAAATTGTAGCATCTACCGCATTATGAAGCACATACGTATTTCTATTGAATGGAAGCTTCAAGTTGCGCAGTTGGCGCGAAGTCACAAAAGCTATATCAGCATCAGCAATTACTTTTTCCTCTAGTTTTGCCCAATGCTTTGCCGTGTACACCTCTTGCTCCATATCATCTATGCATTGATAAATATTGAGTAAAGGCTTAAAACTTACTGGCAACACCCCTCCTACAAAAGGATTGAAGCAGTTGAGATAAATGTAATTATCCAGCTTATAGTCTTCTACCACTTGCTGAATCGTCTTAAATACAATCTCATTATCCCAGCGATGCAAGGTATCATAAAGACTACCTTTAGGGAGGAAATTAATCGGCATTATCATCGGTGGTTGCACCGCGATAACATTATCTGATACATTCGGAATCTTTTCATAACGCATTTTGCCCCGCAGCAAATCGCCACGCCGCGACTGAATTGCTTCCGAACTATAATTCTTTATAAAATCTTTGTAAGTAAAAGGCGGATTAACATAAAATACGCGATTATTCTTCGCAAACTCCCGTGTGAAAGAGAGCGAAACCGAAGAATAGGGATGATCCCAGGGAAAGAGGGTAAAATAAATAATATCTATATTGCTCATGTCTTTAATAGAAGCTTTCTTGACGGAGACTATTTATAAATTGATTTTGTCCTAAGCACTAACACGTTCTTTGGATAAAAATCCTCTTATTTTTTCGCGCCCCATTTTGAAGAGCATTCCGTAGAATTCTACCATGTATTTGAATGCTCGAAGTGGCTTGATGCCAAAGGTTTTGTTGAGATAATATTGCATAGCGATAAAAGCAGAACTGTAGGTAATTAGCGTTCCGAATACAGCTCCATAAATGCCATACATACTGATAAATATATAGTTGGAAACAATATTGATAATGGCTCCTACAATCGTAAACCAAAAATTAATATTTGGCCGGCCCGTAGAATCTAGCACAATACCAAACTGTACGGCATATGGAATGAACAAACCATAAAATATCGTCATGCGTAGCACATTGGGTGCTTCTGGGTATTTATCACCTGCAAGAATAAAAATGAATACTTCTGCAAACAATAGCACCAGAATGATAACGGGTACAATGAAAGTCAAGATGCCACCTACTGTCTTTTCGTAAAGATCCTTGATGGCCTGTTTGCCTTCCTTCATGCGACGCGCACTTTGCGGAAACAGCATAGAAGCAGCGGCAAAAGTAGGGGCTTCAGTATAGTTCGTTATTTTCATTGCCACCTCATAAATCGCTACCGATGCCAGCCCTAGCATAGGCGAAAGCATCCATCTATCAATCTGTTTGTAAAGCATGGTGCTGAGGTTCGTTCCCATCGTGAATTTGCCGTAGTGGAATAGTTTCCGAACCCATTCCCATGAAATATTCCAATCGAACTTCAGAAATGGACGTGCAAAAAGCCAAGAAACAAAGCCCGCTAGTGCAGCAGCCACCGTACGCGCTATGGCAAGATTGACTAAGGTAAATTCAGAATTGGTAAAGAAAATCACTGCGATGTAGAGAAACATTCCTCCTCGAAACACCAAATTACTCCAAAATATACCATCAAACCGAAGATTGGCTTGTTGCACAAAATTGAACTGAAAAAAGGGCAACAAACAGATATTGGTCAGGCAATAAATGAGTAATAATTTGTAAAGTTCTGGGGCATTCATCGCAATACTTAACAAATTAGCAAAGCTAAAAAGTACAATTGCAATGACGGTGGTGACAATGAGATTGAGACACAAAGATGCCGTATTGATAAGCCGATACTCTTGCCCTTCGGCAGTAGTAAGAAACTTAACAAGGGCATTTTGTTGTAGTCCCGTGCGACCTTGCTCAAAGAAAGTCGCTGTTAACAGGAACAACACCCATGCACCTAGCATATCCTCAGATAAAGCACGTGTAAGAATCATGAAACTCCCTACACCGAATACCAATGAAGCACCTTGCTGCATTAGGGTATAAAAGCCCGACTTTATCCAATACGATTTTTCTGAACTCACTGGGTATAGATGTGAGATAAGAAAGCTATGAGTTATGAGAGATGAGTTATGAATTATTAAATAGACACTGTTCAAACAAATCCAACATTTCACAGATTAAAATCTGTACTCCTGATAATTATCAGAAGAAGGAGGATTTTTTGATTAATACTTAGTACATTGTAAACTAAATTTCTTCGCATTTATGACTGCTTTTTTTTCCAGTATTTTTCGTTTCAAAATCGGACTTCATAACCCGTTATGTTTCCAATTTTGCGCCTCAAATACCGAAAAAATAAGCTCGGTCAAAATACGAAGCTATTTAATTTACAATGCACTTAGTGTACCTCATGTCCTAATTTCATAATTCATCCCTCATAGCTCATCCCTCTTATCTAACTTGCGTTATTTAAAATTGCTCCTAAGAATTTATCGTCTAGTTCCCGTAGGAAAGCAATAGATTCTTTATCCTCTGCGGTAAGTGCGCCTTCTGAATCAAAAATAGCGATAATCTTATCCGCGTAACGGCTTAGTTCCTGAGTGTCAGAGTATTTATTCATAGATGGTGCTTCCATGAATACGTAGTCGTATTCTTCTGTTGCGCCATCCAGCATGCGGTCAAAGTTGTGTCCCGCTAGCAGTTCGGAAGGTGAATAACCTCCTCCTTGATTTCCTAATACGTCTACATTTCGATTTAGTTGCCATTTTGCATCCAAAGCTTTCGCCACTGCAGTAGCTCCTGCATTTTCAGCCGCTACTTCATTAAGTAATGGATTATCTGCCATCACTTTATTCGCAAGGCTGGTAAGCGTATTATTTTTCAAATTGGTATCTACTACCAATACTTTCTTTTGCAATAGGCTCAAGGAGTGTGCCAATGCCACTATCAAAAAACTCTTTCCCTCTTGTGCTTTCGGACTAGTGAATAGAAACTTTCGACCGCCCGACGATTCAATGGCATATCGAATACGCCGAATGTCTTCGCGGAAAGCTTGTTCGCCTTCATTCTTTGTAGGCTGCTCAAACAAGCGATTCACATCCTTATCCTTATTCTTCAAGGATTTCAATGTGCCTATGGTAGGCAATTGCGTAAGCGTAGTGAAGCGTTCAGGTGTGTTCAGGCGTTTGTCCATGAGTGACAAGAACAAGAACAATAAACCAACTGCTGCCGCTGCTGTCATACCTGCTAAAGCTGAAATAACCATCGCTTTAGAGCTTTCAGGTTTTTCTGGCAACTCTGCATACTCGATAATTCGTAATGTTGTACCTGACGACAATGCAATACGGCGTGCCTCGTCGCGTTTCGCTACATTACTTAGGTATTCCTCTGTCACAATAAGTTTTTCGCCTTCTAGCTCTTCTAATGCTTGCCCTGATGCTACGCTTCCCTTTGCACGCTGCTTCACTCTACCGATAGCCGTATTTAAAGAAGCAACACTCTCTTCTGCCACAATAAGGTCTATTTCTGCATCAATACGCTTGAACATCAAGTCTTTCAAATCCGCATCTTTTGAATCTCTATTCAGCTTTTGTAGACGCTCTTCCGCCAATTTCTCCAATTGCACATCAAGCTCTGCATCTTTTTTATCGAGTTCGTCTTTTGTCTCTTCAAAAATGCGACCTTCTAGGTTGTAGCGTTCTAGTAAATCGCTTTTTGCATCCTTTAGCTTGGCTACATCCGAACGTAACAGTAGCGATTGAGCATCTTGCTTAGAAAAACTTAATTGCTCGTCTGCTAAGTATTTATCTAAGTTTGCAATCCCTCTGCGAAGCCCTTCTATTTCTTTCTTTTCTTCATCTCTGGCAAATTCTAAGTCACGAATTTCACCAATGATACTGCTATTTTGCTCTTCAATATCTATAATCTCGTTATCCTGCTTATACTGCGTAATCGCATCGTTAAGGCTATCTAATTTTTTCTTTTTATCCCCCGATAGTCGCTCATAGAACTGTACTGCCCCGTTTTCCTCTGCTATTCTGTCTTCTTGGAACATTAGGATAAAGTCCTCTGCTAGGGTATTCACCGCAAACTTGCTATAATGCGGGTTGGAGGACTCGAACTGCACTTTTAAGTAGTCCGTATCGCCGTCGCGCATTACATTTAGGCGATTACTTATCGTTTCATAGTCGTAGCCAAAGGCATCTGCTACTTTTCGGATGCGTGGCTCTTGCTCGCGGTGTGCGCTGGCATAGCTCGCAGAATCGCGTAGCAAACGAATCAATTCGGTTGCTTCGCCTGAGGAATATGTCCAATCATCTGCATTATGCTCCATGAAGGGTTCTTTGCCTGCACTCATCGCCTCCAAATCATGTGCTAAAAGATGATAAGACAAGCGACGTAAGCTCGTACGAGAACGCATACGATTGATATAATTGCTAAACTGGCTGCGGACTTGATATTGCTGTACAAAAGGGTTATCATTCTCTAGATCAATGGCTTTGCGCTCAATAATACCAGTCCCCACTACCCCTTCTGCCTGATAGGTTGGTGGCAACAATCGAAGTAAGAAAAAGGTCAGCAAGGCAGTACCTAATGCTGCAAGTAGGAGCATCCATTTTTTATTCCAAAGCGTCTGAAATATATATTGCAAATCCATAAAACGTACTTGTATAATAGTAGTGTGTATTTTACATATTAGCACAAAAATACAAACAGTTACTATATAGTAAAAAAACTGAAGGATGACAGGCATGAATGGTATTACACCACTCTGATTAAACTGTAACTACCTATGAAGGTACGACAGCTATTTCAAAAAGATGCAAAAAATTATAATACAAATTGAAGAGATACAAATAAATGGTGATTTATAAAGCTTTCTGTATTAATACATTAATATTTTTTAAATATGATTTAACGTAATTTAATTTTTGCTTTCTATTGTTGAACTGTCGGTTTTAGACTATTTGGTTTAGAATAAATGAACAAAATCAACTGCGCTTACTCTTCTTTATTGGGCGTTCATTCACTTTTGGAATTTCGTCATCATCTTCAAAACCACCGCCAAAAATCATATCGGTGCTGGTATAAGTAGTGCCAAAGGTTTTAGCAAGTATCACCACTTGGCGGGTAGCATCAATAAGTTGGTCTTTGTGCAATTCTTTTAGCGGATGCGTAAATAAGCTGACTACAAAACCTTCATATAAGGCATATTTCGCATCCAAAGCAGAATGAAAATTAGCTTGCAGCATGGTTTCTAGTTGTCCTTCTTCCAATTCTGTTTGTTCAATGATGGGCGTGAAAATACGCATTCGATTAGCAGTAACATCCGTAATAACAAATACAGGTAAGTCGCCATACAAGAGTGTCCACACACCGTTTTCGCCTTCTACTTCGTCCACTTCTGCACGGAAAATTTCATCCATTTTTTCAAGGTTCATATCTTGGGCTTGGAGTAACAGACAGTTTCCTAGCAGGAATACTAATAAAAAAATTGCACTACGCATAAAGGAATCGGTTTATGATTTGCTCGAAAATACGAGCCATCCAAAGGTAAGAGGCTTTTAGGGAAGATTCAAGTCGTTTGTTTTTGAGATGTTATTTAGGAGACAAAACCCGCTCTTTCAGTTCTTTCAATAATTTATCAATCATATCTAATTTAAAAGGCTTCGCTAAGAAATCATCTGCACCTGCTGCATAAGCTGCTGCTTTGTCTTCTGGAAAGGCATTGGCAGTAAGCACAATGATATACGGTGAATTAGTTGCCTCTTTTATGATTCGAGTAGCTTCCAAACCATCCATTTCTGGCATTTGCACATCCATAAATATGAGGTCATATGTTTGCTTTTGAGTTGCCTCTACTCCCAAGCGACCATTCACGGCACTATCCGATGTATAGCCCAGTTTCTTCAATCCTGCACTTAATAGTTTTAGATTGATAGGATTGTCTTCTACTATCAGAATTCGGAGCGTTTTTTCTGCTTCTGTAGTTGAAGGAATGACAACAGGCGATTTTGTAGGTTCACTTATTTGCCCTTTATGTGCAATTAAAGGCAAGTCAAAGCTAAAAGTAGCACCTTTACCCTTTTCGCTTTCTACAGCGATATTGCCGTCCATCATCTCTACCAATTGCTTGCAAATGGATAATCCAAGCCCCATGCCGCCATATTTTCTATTCAGATTGCTATTGGTTTGTGAAAACTGCTCAAAAATTTCAGCCTGTTCGGACTTAGCAATTCCTATACCCGTATCTCTTACCTGAAACTTCACGCTCACTCGTTCCTTTTCCATTGGCGTGGCAGACACCAAAATATCAACGCGACCTTGCTCTGTAAATTTCAAAGCATTTCGTACAAGATTATCTAAAACTTGCTTTATGCGAATAGAATCGCCTATGATTTGCTTTGGCACATTGGAGTCTATATCTAAGTTAAGTTGCACATTTTCTTTACCCGAGAGTAAGCGAAATACTTCTATTGTCTGCTGACACAAAGCATGAATATTAAATTCGTCTTGCTGGATTTGGAGCTTTCCTTCTCGTATCCGAGTATTATCAAGCAGGTCTTCAATGAGGGTAATTAGGCTTCTTCCACTTGCTTGAAGTGAGTCAATATAGTTCTGTTGTTCGGTATTGAGTGGTGTTTTTTCTAATAAATCACTAACTACTAATATGCCAT
>JAHDCQ010000164.1 GCA_020629845.1 Saprospiraceae bacterium
ACTTTAATCTCATACTCTTCTGTTGCAATTTCCACGCCTTCCTCAGGATAAGGGGTTACTTCCAATAGTTGGTAAACATAATTACCTAGCGTATCAACGGCTAAGTCAGGATGCCCTGCACGGCTAGTTAGTTCAATGACAACATTTTCTTCATCACCTACTTCTAACTTTACGACCGCACGACCTTCCCAAAAACATTCTACCCCTTCTGGGCAACGGGAGTCCTCTGCTAATTCCATAAAAGCAAGCGTAAGGTCTGTATCATCTACTTTGATAGAACCGCCTACTTTCATCGCTATTTCCTCATTTAAACCAAAGGAATCCGTTTCTGATTCAGGAGTTTCCTCCTCTTTGTTACAAGCCAAGAAGCAGCTACCACATAGAAATAGTACCGCTAGTAAATGCAATTTTTTCATGTTCTGGATATGTTTTGTAAAAAAATAATCAGACTCTAAAACGAGTCTTAGCAAAATTTATTCTTCCTCCGTCCAGCCAAAAGCCGATCGCATTTTATGATAAATGGCTGTATTCTCATAGATGCCATTAAAGAGTTCCGAACCTGGCCCATAAGCAAACACAGGAATCATAGTAGCCGTGTGATAATCGGAGGTGAATGCTCCTATAATGGTATCCATCTTAGAGCCTGGATTGATAGCATAGCCACCTGTTTCGTGGTCGGCAGTTACGACTACAAGGGTTTCTCCGTCGCGCTTGGCAAAGTCTATTATTTTACCAATAGTTTCATTAAATTCCAGCATTTCGCTAATGATGTAGTCCGAATCATTAGCATGTCCACCCCAATCTATTTGTGAACCTTCAATCATCATAAAGAAGCCTTTATCTTCCTTATCATGCTTGTCCAAAAAACGTGCGCCTTGCGAAGCTGCTCTGACGAGATAATCGCGCCCTTGCGCTTTGGGAAGTGGTTCTTTGTTCGCCGTAAAATAAGCAAAGTTGCCTTTTACATTCGTGCTGACATCTTCAAAATCGTTGATGAAATAATCACTTACCATATAGCCTTTCGCTCGCAATTCTGCGTATAGGTCGCGTTCATCATTTTCTCGATTATTGAAAAACGCTTTGCCACCGCCTACCCAATAATCTACTTCTGTTTTCAGGAAATCAGCAGCAATATCCTCATATAATTTGCGGTATCTCACATGGGCTACAAAAGAAGCAGGCGTTGCATGTACGATACTTGAAGTGGCTACCATGCCTGTTGCCAAGCCTTTTAGTTCTGCTTCTTCCAGAATGGTCTGTACTGCTACGGTGTCTGCATTTACACCTATTGCGCCATTGTAGGTTTTTACGCCACAAGAAAAAGCCGTCGCGCCTGCTGCGGAGTCCGTTACTAAATTATCTGCTGAATAGGATTTATGTAAGCCCACTGCAGGGAATCTTTCTAGGTGCAAATAATTTCCATTGCTATACATACCTGCACTAATTTGGGTCAAGCCCATACCATCGCCCACCATAAGGATGACATTCTTGGCTTTCTTAACGGGTTGTTCTTCCTTTACCACTACTACGGCAGGCGTAGGTATTTGTTTACAAGTGACTATTAATAAAGGTATAAAGAGCAGAAATAACTTTTTCATTGAAATTTCATTTAATGTATTAAGTACCTTTTCACTAGGTATTCGTGTTTTGGCTTGCGAAGGTACAACGCAGACATTAAATTCTGTGTAATTTCTCTAAAACGTCTTTCTGGTAAGATTCGTTTGTAAGAAGTAGGCTTAAATTCATTTCTTCAAAGTTCTATTTGGCAAGCATTATTTATTCATATTGGATTTTTTACAAAATATTGTTCCAAATACCGATTAAAACCCGCCATTCACTCAACGAGCCGAAACGCTTAAAATCACCAGCTACATTTTTCTATTTGCAAAATACCCGCTCAAATCCGCGCTCCACTCACTCCAACTCGCATCCTATCAGGGAAGATTCTACATTTACCACCGTAAATTAATTACAAAATAAACACCTCTTTGCATGAGTAAAATAGGAAATTCAGAAGCGGGTTCGGGCATTATATTAGCTATTATAGCAGTAGTTTGTGTCTCGATTAGTTTTATCCAAACCGCACTTGGCTATGAGTCATTAGCTGGTCCTATCTTCACTTGGTTATTCTCTTTTATTATTAGCGCGTTCATGCTACTGACCAATTTCAGATTGCGTGGCGCACTCCAAAAAGGTGCTGCGGTGGCAGGCATCTTAGCATTCTATGGCATCATTGCCTTTTTTAGTTTTGCAGGAAATTTCAATGCCTTTTATAGTCAATTTATGAAAGACGAGCTTTTTGAAAAAGACTTGCGCAACTACGAAACTCAAATTCCCGCTATCCAACAGCGCGCATTGCAAGCCGTACGCGGCACCAACAACGCGAAGGAAGTGGAAATGAAAGTTAATCAACTAAAACGCTCCTTAGAATCTCAAATTCTTGACCCTGAAAATACTGGTTTTGGCGAACGCGCACAAGAAGTGCTGCAAGAGATTGAGTCTATACTAGGCACACAACTCACGCGCTACGAAGGCGACTCTAAAGCCATTGCAAGCAAAATGAACATTCAGATAGAGCAAGTGCTACAAGCCAAACTTGCTGTGCTGACGAAAGATAGCGATGTAGTTCTTAAGAAGATAAATGCAAAAGCAGAGGAAGTAATGCCCGTTATTCGGGAAGCTTTATTGCCTGCTAATATTGCAGCACAAGGCAGAAACGCGCTTGATTTGGCAGACAATGCCTACAACACTATCGGAGAAATGACACGCGGTTTTGAGTCTAGTTTTGCTTTTGAACCTATCAAGACCGAACAATTGCAAGTAGGTAAAATTAGCCACTCTTTTCAGTCGGCTTTTGTGAAGATGGAAAATCCGCAAGCAACGCTTATCGCTACGCTTGCCAGCCTAGCAGTAGATTTTTTAGTACCGATTTTTCTGCTACTTACCGTAGGTAGAGTGTATGAGCGTAATTCTTCTGCACCAAAAGTACAGGCGCGCAATCGCCGCAGAGAAGTGGAGGTTATCTAGTGCTGGATGACTAATCGCGACCAAAGCGCGATTCCGATAGCTCATATCGGAGGGGACTAAGATTAGATATTTTGACATAGTAAGCAATTCAAATTTGCAAATGGTCGAATTATCAAATTCACAAACTTACTTACAACAAAAATAACATGAACGATAATAATAAAGTCACCTTATTCCATCTATTATCAGCTACAGCCGCAAATCAGAATGGCAAGCAACAGAATGGAAAAGACAACTATCAAGCAGAAGAGGAAGTAGTCGTATTGCCTTATGAAGCGACGAAGGAGGCAGAGGAGGATTTTCAAATGATAGAAGAAACCCCAAGTATTGCCGCTTTATTCGAGGAAGCAGAAGCGGAAGCAAAATTACCTGTACGCACAGAAGGCACTATTGACGATTTGCCAGAATGGGACCAAAGCAGAGAGCAAGCGACTATGAAGGTATTTGCCAGCAATCGTCCTGCGGAAGAGGTGCTACCTGCGGTAGTGGAACAGTCCGTTGTAGCAACGAGCAATATAGCAGATGCTGCACAGGAGGAAATAGTATCAGTAGAAGAAAAACTGCTGAAAAATGAAGTAGCTGAGGAGGTATTTGAAGTGTCGGATGTAATGGATGATGATTTAGCGGAAACAACCATCGAAGCGGTGGTAGAGCAAACACCTATCATAGAGGTAGACAATGAAATAGTAGAAGTTATTGAGGAGGAGGCGCACGAGTCTGTAGAAGCACCAACGGTACTTGAGTTTGTAGAAAAGACAGTAAGAGACGAAGTAGAAGAAGCTACAACTATCAGCTCAGAAGTAGTTCCTGTGGACGCAACTGTACTGGAAGAACAAGCCATAGAGCCACTTCAAGACGATATGCACGAGCCAACAGCGGTACTCGAATTTGTAGAAAAAATTGAAGACGAAACTATAGAAACACCTGAGACAAGCCTAGAACTTGTACCAGCAGAAGTTGCCGTAGTAGCTGTGGAAAATGAAGTGTTAGAAGCTAGTGAAGAGAATAGCGAGGAAACACCAGATACTACGCTTGAGTTTGTAGCTGTGGAAATACCTACGGCAGAAGCAGAAGAAGAATTGATAGAGCCACTAGAAGAAGTGGCTTTAGTAGAAAATGTGGAAGAAACCACAGACGAATTGAACATACCATCAACGGAAGAGGAAACTATTATCAGCACAGATATTATACTGGAAGCTGCACCTGAATTGGAATCCGTTGCAGAGGAAGTAGAAGAGTTAGAAACACCTGCTTTCCATATCCAAAACGAAGTGGAAGAAACGCCTGCTTTGGAACTTCCAGAAGCGGAAGTAGAAGAGGCAAATAATATCGAATATTTAGACGCAGCCGAAGATTTTGAAACAGAAGATATAGACGAGGCTTATCGTCAAAGACTGATTGCATTAGGTCTAGAACCTATCGAAACGGTAGCGACAGAAACGACAGACACACCAGCGGCAGCAACACCAGCAACGGAGGATGTGGACGAGGCACTGAGCCAAATGTTCGCACCACCTGCGCCGAGCGTTGCACCGCCAGCAGCTACCGCGACCGATAACACTACTACGACCGACACTATTATGCCTAGCGAAGCCGAGGCATCTGCTGACACGCACTTTTCACCACTAGATTTTCAATTAGACAGCGAAGAAACGCCTGCCGAAACAGCACCCGCGCCTGCTATGAGCGAAGCACAGAAGCAAGCGTCCATGTTGCAGCAATTCCGACAGTTACAAGATCGCAATTCGACTTTTGTATTTATGTTCGGAAGGCAGCAGGCGGGTAAAACCGTTGTCTTGTCCTCACTAGCGTACCACATGGGCATAGACGAAGAGGGGCTATTAGAAACACGTCGCCGCGTAGATAATTTGAAAGGCGCTGCGTACCTAAAACAACTTTCTGAATCAGTCAGAAAAGGGCAGTTTATGAATCGTACGGCGGTAGGTTCACTCTATGAATTAGATTTGACCTACACGCCCAATAATCCTGAAGTACCAATGAATTTCACCTTCCTAGAAATGTCGGGTGAAGATTTGACCAAAGTAGAATTAAGCGAGTCATCCGCAGGTGATTTGCCGAGTGACATCGAAGTCTACCTAAAGTGTCCAAATATCAATGTAGTATTCATGGTCGTAGTGCCTTACGAGGACGCGGAAGAGCATGACTATCTTGTGATTGATTTCTTGGATTACATCAAGGAGCGCAAGCCAGATTTTGATTACTCAAAGCTTTTGCTACTTATCTCTAAGTGGGATAGATATGATGGCTTGCGAAAGGATGAAGTGGATTTATTCGTGAAAGAGCAAATGCCACGCACCTACTCGCGCTTGAAGGCGAAAAAAGCAACGCTTGCACGCTATTCCATCGGGGAGGTATCGGATGACAATCAGCAAATCTTGGAACTCAACCAAGAGCGTCCGCAGGTAGTAAAGCGTTGGCTCTACCAAGCTGCTACGGGGCAGAAAATTAAGGATGCAAATAGCTCCTTCTGGAATAAGCTCAAGCAGTGGATGTAGCGGAAGCTGCGCTTTATGGGTATTAAGTATTAGGTATTAGGTGCAAAAATATGTACTTAATACCTGATACCTAATACCAAAATTTCAAATCTTTACCCAAGTTCAAATTATGAATAATATAGGCTATGCGTTCATCGGAACGCCCAAAGGTTTACAAACCAAGAATGGCGGCATCCTAGAAAAGGTCGACATTCGACGCTATATAGACTTGGATGGCAATGTCATCAAAGTAGACCCGAATACGGAATTATTTTCTATTCGTAAAGTATTGGTAAATAAAGATGTATTGTACTTTATCAGCCAATATGAATATGCCAAAGAAATGGAAAGCCATCGTACAGGTACGTTTTTTGGCTGTACGCTAGTGCTAAGAAATGCGATTGCACCCGCAGAAGCCATCCTATTAGTTTTGAGTGAATTGATGGCAAGTTTACGCGAATATATCCGCCCAGATGGACGTTTTGCAACCACTTTGGAGCGCATTCCAATAAAGCCCTCTAAGCGTTTGCGAGGCTTGGAAAGCAATCTAAAAGCCATGCCTAACAAGATGGTTGCATTGAGTGGACAGCAGCTTTTTGTGCATCTAAAAGGCAAAAATGACTTTAAGGATCGAGTGCATTTTATCCATCAATGCTTGCATAATAAAAACTTTGACAATTTCTCGACGGTCTATGCTTCGGAAGATACAGGTATCTTGAATTTTGTGCGTGGCAACAAAACTATGCGAGTAGCGACTATCGGCGCGAACTACGAAACCAAGCTGGAGAAGATGGAAGCGCAATATCAGCAACTACAGCAAAAAATGGAGCGCGAAATCACCAACTTGCAAGACATCACGAAGCAAAAGCAAGCCCTTACGGAAAAAGTCTCACAGCTAAGTACGAAGCAAAATAATCTTAGCAATAAATACAAGGAAACCGAAGTAGCGATTGTGACGAATTTGGGCAAGCTGCAAAAGCTAGAAAAATCGCTGACGGTAAGTGTGAAAAGCTTAGAAAAGCAGCAACTAAAAGCCAAGCAAGATTATAAGGCATCTATGCAAAACTATGATGCCGATGTTTCGCACTTCCAGCAGCATTTGGAAGACTTAGGAACGTCTAAGGAGCAATTAGCCAGCGAACAGCAGCAACTCACCGAGGCAGTTGCGAAACTTAAGCAAGATAAACTCCAATTGCAAAAAGGCAATCAACGCCTGATGGATGACTTGGAGTTGATTCGGCATAATGCCAAACAGTCTGAGGTGCAAAAACAGACAATGTTATCGGCAAATGCCGCTTTGGAAGACAAGAAAGTGTCGCTAGAAAGTTCGATTCAAAAATTGCAAACAGATAAAGCAAAATTGCAATCTAAAAATGAGCAATTAATGAATGATTTGGAAGCGATACAGCAGCGCATTGCTGAAACAGAAACGCTAAAAGAAGAAGAAGTTTCAGCCCAGCAGCGATTGGCTACAGAGCGTGCGGTGCTAGAAAACGAACTCGCACAGCTTCAACAAAAAATAGAAACTATACAAGACACAGCAGCCGATATCTTAACAGAACAAAAGGCAGTAAACACAACACTTGATGAGTCCTTAACTGACATTGTAGAAGTCACCGATATGGATGTCTTCATGGAAGAAGAACTCATAGAAGAATTGATTGATTAGCTATAAAAGCTAGGGAATCTGAAGCATTGGCAACACACATGGCAGGCAACGTCTATATTTTAGGCTTGCCTGTTTTGCTTTGTGCTAGTCAAGACGTTTTATCTTAAATTGTGACTTTTAAAAGACCAGAATCTCGCTTTCCTCATTCCAGTTATGTTAAAAATTAGCATCCTTTCATTTATCCTTATATATTGCGCCCCGTTTAAAAAATCTGATTGTTCAAATAAACAAATCAAGTAAACATGAATATTTTAAAGACCTTTTCCTTGACCCTTTTATTCCTTGGTTTTTCTATTGCAGCAAGCGCGCAGTTTGGTGTAAAAGCTGGTGTGAATTTTGGCGTGACTTATGGTACTGCCGAAGAAGTAAATGGAGAAGCTATTGAGACTGTGAGTCCTGGCTTGGGTTATCAAGCGGGCTTATTCACCAATCTTTCATTTAGTGACAATCTTGGCTTGATGATTGAATTGAACTATGAAGCGAAGCGTTCTTCAAAGGAAGTGGCAGAATTTACGCTTTCAAGTGTGCCAGCAGCAGCAGTAGGCTTGCCAGCAGATGTATTGGTAAATGCTTCAGCAGAGCAAGATAATAGCTTTGATTTCATCAATGTACCCTTATTGCTGACTTTTGGTGGTAGTGAAGGTTTGTCGTTCTATGTAGGACCAAATGTAGGTTATATGATTTCAGGCAGCGTTGATGTAGCAAGTACGGTAGCAAGTGTATATCCTGACGGAGTGCCTGATGCGGCACAGCAAGCAGTAGATGTGGTAATTAATGGCTTATTAGCAGCGCAAGGTGCAGCACTAGGTAAGACAGAAACGGAGCTTGATTTGATTGAAACAGAGCGTGTTAGTCAATTTATTATTGGCGCAAATGCAGGTGTGCTGTTCAATCTTTCGGATAATCTATTTTTAGATTTACGCTTGAGCCACGACCTTACTGATTTTACGAACAATGATACAGATACCGCACAAATTGATCCTGAACGTGGTGCGTTGCGCGATGACAAAGACCGCAATGTAGGCGCGCAGTTGAGCGTAGGCTTTAAGTTTTAAGAGCTTAAGTAAATTTTGAATGAGTGAATAATTCTAAACTTTATTTACTCATTCAGTCATTGAGTATTTACGCTTTTAATAGGTCAAAGGTCGAAAAGACCTTTGACCTACTTCAATTAATCACCGATTAACTCTTCCAATTGTTCATCTATTTCTAGATAATTTTCCTCTACTATATTTTTTGTGCTTTCTAAAAATTCGTCAGGCGTATTGACTATGGCTGCTACAGAGTCTGATTTTTTAAAATCAATAGTAAATCCATTTAAGCCCATAGAAGCGAGGAGGTCTTTAATGAAGGCTTCCGTTTCTGTTTTTGCCTGATCACGGATGCCTAAATCTGTCGCATTTTTAGCGATACGATCTTGGCTTTCTTTCATTCTGCCTTTCAATAATTCCAGCATCTCTTCTCTAGCTCCTCCAAAGCTAAGTAGCATTCCATCGCGTACTTTAATAAACTCTGCTTCATCAAAGCGTACATTCGCATCCCTCAAGTCAGGATAGGGTAATGTGATTTTTTTCTTCATGCTATCTATTTCCATTTGCTTCAAATCGACATAGGCGGCAATCGTTACTGGGTACTTCACAATCATACGCAGCTTTTTGTTAGGATTGTCTTTTTTATGAAGAAAAATCATATCGTGATAACGGTACTCCACGAGGTGCAAATCTCGCTTTTTGGTGATTTCTCGCAATTCGGCAAAGCCTATAGGTTCTTTCTTTTTGCAACCAAAGCATACCGCTAGTAGTACTGTAAAGACGAATAAAAGCTTTAAGTTTTTCATTAATTGTTGATTTTATTACAGGGAATAGTTCCTGTTATATTTAATAAATGATACCTCTAAACTACTTAATTTTTCAGCTTCTTAATACACTGTAATTTAAGTTTTTTATAATTTTTGCTGGTGCGGATTTTCAATCCGTCACCGACTATTTGCGAATATCTGATTCGTATACTTTTCTACAAATCAGATATTTGTAGAAAGAACGTATCGGACAGATGTCCTCACGAGCAATAATTTTAAATTATAAAAAACTTTCGTTACAGTGTACTTAATAATGGCAGGTTAATAAATGTACATTCTTGCCTGCTCCCTAAAATAGCTTCTAAGCACTCAAAATCATATCTGCCCCTTTTTCTGCTATCATGTACACAGGAGCATTCGTATTACCTGATACAATAGTCGGCATGATGGAGGCATCAATAACGCGCAAGCCTTCGATGTTTTTCACTCGCAATTGTTCATCTACTACTGCCATTTCGTCTGTTCCCATCTTGCATGTTCCTACAGGATGGTAAACCGTTTCCAACTGCTTTTGAATATGCAAGAAGATGGCATCATCGCTACTATGGTCGGGTGGCGCAATAAGCCGTTTGTGATAATTATTAAAATCCGAAGCATGTAATACTTCAATGGCTTTTTTACAGCCATTAATTAATACTTTCCTATCCGCTTCCGCTTCCAAAAAATTGGGTTGAATAATAGGATAGCTAAATGGATTATTGTCTCGCAGACTAACAACACCTCTGCTTGCAGGACGAAGGAGGGTAGGGAGTATGGAATAGCCGTCTTCATGCGGAAAAGTATTCACATCATAAAAATCCGTTTCGTAGCCCTCTCCGAGATGAAAAGCACAGAAGTGAAACTGATAATCTACTCGTTCGGGGCTCGCATTCGTACTACCAAAAGCAACGGCTTCAAGCGGGCCAATTTTTAAAATACCTTTATTTCGTGCAAAATAGTTGAAGGTATCTTTTAGCTGATTCCATAGGGGAATATGATGGTTTTGTCCTTCTTGCTGTTGCGAAAGCGCGCTTATAGGTACAAATAAATGGTCTTGTAGATTCTTGCCCACACCTGGCAATTCCTGTACGCATGCAATACCGTGTTGTTTAAGTTCATCCGCGTCACCGATACCCGAAAGCATCAATAACTGTGGCGAAGCAAATGCACCAGCCGCAAGAATGACTTCTTTCTTGGCTTTATAAATACTAGATTGATTGGGCATATTCCCAACTTCTACTCCAGTAGCGCGCCCACCTTCTAGTAATACTTTTTTGGTGTGTGCCTTCGTGATGACTTTGAGGTTTTTGCGCTGCATGGCTGGCTTCAAAAATGCCGCTACACCACTATGCCGCTTTCCATTCTTTATCGTAAATTGAAATAGTCCTGCTCCTGCTTGCTTTGCCCCATTATAGTCCTCATTGCGCTCAAAACCATGTTTTGCACAAGCGTCTATAAAGGCAGCAGAATAAGGTGTACGAACTTCTGGAAAACATACATTCAATTCGCCCTGCTGACTGTGATATTCATTATGAATGTCTTCATTGGCTTCTGATTTTTTGAAGTAGGGCAATACGTCTTCATAACTCCAGCCATTGTTGCCCAATCTTGCCCAATCATTATAGTCCTCTTTATTTCCACGCACATAAGCCATAGCATTGGTGGAACTGCAGCCGCCCAGTGTTTTTCCACGCGGCAGGTATATTTTTCGATTAAGGATATGCTGTTGTGGTTCGGTTTCATAGCCCCAATCTACACTACTGCGGTGTAGTTTCGCGTAGGCACCAGGTATATGTATATAAGGATGCGTATCGCGTCCACCTGCTTCAAGGAGTAGCACCGAGTTAGCAGGATTTTCAGATAAACGATTGGCTAATACACAACCCGCACTACCTGCTCCTATTATAATATAATCATATGTCATAATGTGTTATTTAGTCTGCATCACCAACATTTGATGTTCCAAGCCTTTGGTGAAAAGTGTGGCTAAAAAACTCGCCATTTGTTCATTAGAAACCTGTATGTCAGTAGTGTGAATGTTTAAAAACAATTCCGAGGGCGTGCCAATAAGCACAAAACTGAGCATTTGGAATTCATCATCATGTTCTGCTGCGGAAATGACATTTTGGGCTTTTAAATTGGCTTGCAAATCACTAATAATTTGCCTGATACTATCGCTACCATAGGAAGTACTGCGAATATATGCCTGATTTTTGCGATGAAAATCAATGCGGGTAGTATCCGAAGCATAGTCAAAATAGCTTTTAAATGCTAAATACAAGGAGTCGTAAATGGTCGTTGCTCCTTTACGCGCTTCAAAAATGACTCCTCTAATTTCATTATTTAAGCGATCAATTACGGCATTGAAAATGTCTTTTACGTCAGAAAAATAGTTGTAGAAGGTGCCGCGTCCCAACTCGGAGGCTGCCACTATATCTGCTACTGTTGTCTGCTCAAAGCCTTTATTGGAGAAGAGTTTTAATGCTTCATCCAAAAGCCGTTCGCGGATAATAGTTTTGTTTTTCTCTCTTTTCCCCATGCGATGTTTGCTTACAGAAAGGAAAGATGCAAAAAAATAATCAAAAAATGACGAGATGTCATCTTTTGTTTTTGTGCGAGGCTAGGTGTTTTTACATTCTTTTACCTTTCTGGACTTTGGACAAAGTCCTAGTCTTTGGTAAATTGGTCTTTAGTCTTTAGCGTGTTCAGAAAATTGAATTTTATCAAATCTGAATTCCAGTACTTTACACATTATATTCGTGTATATACTAAAGACCAAAGTTTACTCGTGAACATATAAAATTATGTATATGATAATTTCTGATATTTTAAAA
>JAHDCQ010000575.1 GCA_020629845.1 Saprospiraceae bacterium
AATTCAACCACTCGAATGAATATCCTTAGGATACTACTAGTGATTTGGGGCTTAAGCATAGGAAGTGCAGCACAGGCACAAGGCATACTCATGCGTATTGCCAATAACCATATGCGAAACCTGAACTATCAAGCCGCAATTGATGCCTACAAAAAGGTATTGGAAAAAGAAGAAAATGGACAAGCGAAGGTAAATATCGCGGAAGCTTATCGCAAATTGAGTGATACGCACAATGCCGAAAATTGGTATGCAGAGGTGGTGAAAATGACCAATATTAAGGAGGAGCAATATTTATATTATGCGCAAATGCTGCAACGGAATGGCAAGTGTGAGCAGGCAAAAAAATGGTTCAAACGCTATGCCGAAGCTGCCCCTGACGACACACGTGGACAATACCTAGCGCGCTCCTGCGACTATGTAGAGGAACTGATGACTCGCAACGCTAAGCAATACGAAATACAACGCCTATGGTTCAATTCGCCCAATGATGATTTCAGCCCGTTCTACTATCGTGATGGTATTGTATTTGTATCAGAACGAAAAGTAGATAAATATGTGAAACGCTCTAGCAGTTGGTCGGATAAGCCTTTTTTAAAGCTCTTTTTTGTGCAAATGCTATCGTCCAATATAGATAATCCTAATGCGGCGAGTTGCGATTTTATTTACGGTAAGCCCAGTCTTTTTTCCCCGCAATTAGGTACGCGTTTTCATGAAGCCTCAGCAGTGTTTTCATCTGATGAAACAGAGGTCTTTTTCACACGCAGCACTACAAATGAAGAACTAGGAGCTGGTACCTCGTCGGTTTATCGCTTACAGCTTTATCAGTCGGAGCGGGTGGGGGGTGCTTGGAGCAAACCACAAAGCCTTTCCTTCAATAGCCGCACTTACTCTTGCGCGCACCCTGCGCTTTCTAAAGATGGACGCTATTTATTTTTCTCTGCGGATATTCCAGGCGGCTATGGTGGTATGGACTTGTATGTAGTGGAACGTGTGGGCAAACGTTGGGGACAACCTATCAATCTAGGTGACCAAATCAATACGGAAGGAAACGAAGTCTTTCCAACCATAGACCCAAGTGGGCGACTCTATTTTTCCTCCGACGGACAGATTGGACTAGGTGGCTTAGATATTTACTATACCGAAAAACTCGGAAAAGAACTGTGGAGTACACCCGAAAATTTGGGCTATCCGATTAATACAATCGCCGATGATTTCGGAATGGTATTTGATATTGATGGGACTTGTGGGTACTTCTCGTCCAATAGGGCAGGCGGTGCTGGAGGCGATGACATTTATACCTTTACCAAGCAATCCGCTTCTATAACCGTAAAGGTGGTCAATGCGGAAACAAAAGCTCCTATTGGCAATATTTTAGTAGAAGAAAACTGTAATAATAATGCTTTTGTGACCAATGCAGATGGCTTGGTCGTATTTGATTTAGCGCGCAGCAGTTGCTGCGAATTCAAAGCAGATGCAGAATCAGGCAACTTCTATTCTAACCAAATCAATAAATGCCTTGATGATCTTAAAGCTGTGGATGCCAACACTATCACTATTGAGCTAAAACCCCGATTGAATTTTGGGCTTAAAGGAGTAATCTTTGACCAACTTACGGGGCTTCCTTTAAGTGAAGCAAAAGTAACATTACAAAATGATTGTGGTGATACCACTATCGCTTCTACTGTCACTACTGCAGATGGGCGTTTTCAGTTTCCAATTCGTTCTAATTGTTGCTACTCTATTCAGGCAGATCATGCAGAATATTATAGCTCTACACAGGAGGGGCATTGCACACGTGGGTTGCGCTCATCGAAGATGTTGAGTACAAAGTTTTATTTGCAGCGAAAATGATGGGGTTTAGATTTATTG
>JAHDCQ010000165.1 GCA_020629845.1 Saprospiraceae bacterium
CATCTTCTCCAAGACGCGAAATATCAATAGCATATTTCTGACTGGCAATTCGGTCATGATGATTAGTAGCTTCCGTCGCGCCTGCACCTGCGGCTATCCAAGTGCCTTTGAAGGGAAGAGCTACAGAGACACTTTCTTCTTTCGTAGGGTATTGATTGGCACTAAAAAAAGTCGCATGAAACAGTCCGCCCAAACCTAAGGTAGTGAGGAGCAAAAGTATATTCAGTCCACGTGCTATACGCGTAGGACGTGGGTGTAAGTTATAAAACAACTCCGCTATCGTGACAAGGGTGAGCAGAGCAACCAACGCGATTTTCATCCAATCTAAAGCGAATAAATTGCCTTTTTGCAACACAAATACATACTGCACAAAGCCCACTACAAAAAAGGGAAGCGCGAGTAAAGTCGCATAGCGGAAATAGCAATATGGACTGGAGAGCGAAGCTACTGGAACGCGACTCGTTTTAGTTTTTTGATAATAAAAATACCTGCCTACCAGAAGGAGCAGTAAAATACCTAAAACAACTAGATATGCTATGCGAACAATGTCTCCAAATTCTTTCATAATATAAGTGTATGATGTTATTCAAAATGATAGAAATATCTGATTTCGCTATATTGGCGCGCTATGCAAACACTTCAATTTCGACCTTATTTCTTTTAGCGGAAAAAGGGGGAAAAAAGCGTTAAGAATACTACACTGTTTGAGCTAAAAATCAGCTCAAGAAAAATAACAAAACGTATTCAATCGATAAGTTTTGCTTGAAAAACTGCTCGTCAAAGCGAGTTTGTAGGATTTAGCTTTTTTGTCGCTTTTGGAGCGTTAAGAAAGAAATATAGTCTTGACTTTTTTTGGTTCGTTTTTTGTGTCAAGACAAAAAATGAACACGACCTAAATACTTAAATCGGTGTGTAACATTATTTAAGTATTTTGGGCAAAGCAAAAAGAATGCCTACTTTCAAGCGAATAAAATAGATAGAATGCGAAATTTCATCTTCAAGTTGGTAGGTATTACACTTGGCACACTTATAGGTTTGTTGCTTGCGGAAGTATTATTTAGGGTCTATCATTATGCAACAAGTCCTTCGGATTTGAGTGTATTGGAAGTCGAAAATCGCGCAGCTATCCAACAGCCTGAAACAGAATTGAAGCTAGGGCAAATTATTCAGCTTTCGGCACATCCGCGTATTATTTACGAACTCATCCCCAATTCGCACTATCGCTTTCAGGGCGTGGCAGTACAAACTAATGCTCAAGGTTTTCGAGATGTAGACTATCCCAAAGCAAAAGTAAAAAGGACAAGGCGCGTCATAGGGCTAGGTGATTCGGTGCTTTTTGGTTGGGGCGTAAATGAAACCGACTCTTATTTCACTCAGCTCGAAACACGCCTCAATCAGCAAGACTCTATCTCGTACGAACTCATCAATACAGGCGTACCTGGCTACAACACCAGCATGGAAGTCGCGCTCCTAGAAGAAAAATTCGACTTGCAAGAAGTAGATGCGGTGCTGCTTAATTTTGTAGGCAATGATTTCGATTTGCCTGATTTCATTCGGAAACAGCCTGCTTATTTTGGCATCAAAAAGTCCTTTATTTTACAGCATTTGGGAGATAATAAGGGCAAAGATAACCGCCTCGGTGATGCCCCTTTTGATAAGGAAAATTGGCGATTTCAACGCAAGCCCGAAGCCGTACCTGAAGCCTATCAAGACATGGTGGGTGAAGCGAGTTTTCAGCGTGCTTTGCAACAATTAGCTAATTTGAGCAAGCAGCATGATTTTCCAGTACTTGTGCTTTCGCATAGTCCTTTTATTGATTTGCCGCCCCTTGTATCCCAAACTTGTGAGGAGCTTGGTTTTGAATTTATAAACCTAAAATCGGACTGGATAAATTACACCCAAACATACCCGAATGCTAAATGGAAACTTGCCGAAAACGATTGGCATCCAAGCGTGGAAGGGCATACTTTCATTGCCAAAGCACTTGAGGAAAGAATAAGAAAATTATTACAGAATGATGAGCTATGAATTATGAAGGATGTAGGATAAAAATCCCTTTTCCCATCCAATGGAACACGTTCCATTGGGATAAATCATGTGATTTGGAAAATTTGTCCTATACCCATTATGAATGTTTACCTGTGTATGCCACTCATAGTTCATCGCTCATATCTCATCACGCATTAGCATTTCCATTTCGTATTGATTGATATGATTCTCCAAACCCGAAGCTAAGAGTTGTTGCACATAGTCCGTGCGGCGGTCATCTACATTATTCACGCGAATGCTTGGTGAAAGTTGGCGAATCCCATTCATTAAGTCGGTAAAGTGCCCTTCCTTAGCCTCCAATTGTGCGACATAGTTATTGAGTGGATTGAATACAAAATGCCCGATAATTTCACCTACTTCATTTTGCACGATATAGCTTTCGTATACCGCTTCGCCTGCTGTTTGGATAGCGGTATTGGTATCGTCCCAAGAATAGAAACTATGTACAGGATTGGATAAGGCAGCAAGCTGTGTGAATGGTACGCGTTTCACGTTTACCGACTGGGCTGGCACATTTATTTCCCCTCGAAAACATAAAAAATTGCGTTTTATCGAAAAGCCAATACGCTCATATACACGAATAGCACGCGCATTGGCTTGCACGACATCCAGCATGCACTTTTCTACGCCTGCTACATGTAGCTTAGGTAAAGCATGGGCATAGAGTTTATCCACCAACTGCTGCCCACGATGTGTTTTGATAACCCCCGTACCTGTATTGAAGGCTGCTAATTTGCCATCATGCACATCAATACCATTAATAATGAAAGCAACTAATTTCCCTTCATCAAATACCCCAAAGGATAGTTCATAATTGACCCGCGCTCCTTTAAATCTTCCGTCCCAATACTCCACACTATCGGGCATTTTTACGAAATAACCTTCAAACGCTTGTACCAAACTGTCCACAATTTGGCTTAAATCTATATTTTTTAGGTTCTGAATTGTCATAAGTTTAAGAATAAATTTACAATGACTATATTAGCCGTTAGTTACATTCACTTTGCGTTAATATATGAATAAACTACTAATCTTCACAGCACCTTCGGGAGCTGGCAAAACGACCATTGTTCGACATTTGCTCCAAAAATACGAACAGTTGGCTTTTTCGGTATCTGCTACTACCCGCACGAAGCGAGCGGCAGAAACAGACGGAAGAGATTACTACTTTCTGGACAAAGCGGATTTTGAGCAACGCATTGCTGCGAATGCCTTCTTGGAGTGGGAAGAAGTGTACGAAGGACGCTACTATGGTACGCTGCGCGAAGAAGTGCAACGCCTTTGGGCAATGAACAAATGTGTGGTTTTTGATATTGATGTAGTAGGTGCAAGCAATATCAAGCAAATTTATCCAAAGGAAACACTAGCTGTCTTTGTTGCGCCTCCTTCTTTTGAGCAATTAGTAGAACGGCTCGGCAATCGGCGTACCGAAACCGAAGAAAGTTTTGTACAACGCATTCAAAAAGCAAAGGAAGAATTGCTGTTCAAAGACAGTTTTGATACTATTTTAGTGAATGATGTGCTGGAAGAAAGTCTGGCACAGGCAGAACAAATTGTAGAAAAATTTTTAAGTAAGGGAATCGGCAAAAAATAACCTACCCATTTGACTTGTTCTTTTTCCAAGCAAGGTCGTTGCTCATCAGTTACAGAACCAGCTATGCGCCTTCTTCGCGCCTTCTTGCTTAAAAAAATAACGAACTCAAATTGTGGGTAGGTTATTTCTTGCCGATTCCCTAAACGATGAGTTAGAATCGCCTGTCAATATCCAAGTGTTATGGCTACTACTATTACAAATGGCATACAAGTAAGTGTGAAAGCGAGTTATACTCCCGAACATTCCGTTCCGAGTGAACCGAAGTTTATTTTTTCCTACCGCGTACGCATCCAAAATAAGAGTCGGCGAAGGGTGCAACTTTTGCGTCGGCATTGGTATATTTTTGATAGTTATGGGCTTCGCCGAGAAGTGGAAGGAGACGGCGTAGTGGGGGAACAACCTATACTCAATACAGGCGAAGTACACGAATATGATTCTTGGTGCAATTTAGCTTCTGATATGGGAAAGATGTATGGTAAATACCTTATGGTAGATATGGCTACTCAAGAACGCTTCGAAGTAGCCATCCCTGACTTTAATCTTATCGCGGATTTTCGTAAAAACTAAACTTGGCTACAATTCTTAGGAAAGAGGATGTTTACAATCTTTCTTGTTTTCAGACAAAGTTTGTGGATGCTTTTTATTGAACTGCCTAAATGAAAAGGGCTGGATAGGTTACTATCCAGCCGAATAACAAAAAGGCATGTATATGAAAAGCTATCTTAAGTCGAATTTGATTGGTTTATCGGTGAATATAACCTATTTACAAGAAAAAATGTTGTGTTCAAGTTTAAATTACACAACAATTTCAATTTAACAGCAATATTATAAAAATTTTTGCAAAAATAAAAGAATTAGCTACAAATATAACTTACACTTTACCAGTATGTTAATCTAAAAACAATCGACTACTGTTTTGAAAACACCTGTTCTAAAGTATCTTTTTCAATTTGTACGACAAATTCAAAAATTCGTTGCTGATTTTCTTTACTTAATTGATCAAAAAGTGCATCTCCCTCTTTGATGAGATTATATCCCAGTTCTAATGCTTTAATCTCTTCAGTACTATAAATATTCGGTCGCTTTTGCATAGCAGCAACAAGATACTGTACAATTTCAATCACCTTCTGCACTAATTTTCTATCATGTAAGGTGTCAAATAGGGTTTCGTTATTTTTGATAAACTGCTCTATATCTCGACGCGATAAAGAAGCTAAAAGTGTATTGATTTCCTCCACTCCATAAGGTGCTTCTAGTTCCAACTCCATTGCACTTTGCACCAATTTATGCTCAAACCGACTTGCCGAGCGAAAGGATTTTAGTGCTTTCATGCCTGCTATCAAAATTTTAGGCAAATGCCGACCATATTTAAAAAGCAAGCGACTAGAGTCTAGCACTATCCGCAATAGTTTTTCAGGTTGTTTGATATAATCATCTAAGCGTTCAAAAGCAGCATCCAACTCCTCTCGTTGTTCGGGCGGAGGATACATATACTCCAAAAAATAGTCTCGGAATACTTGCACGCGCTCCTCATCGAAACCTTCGGGCAGTTCATACTTTGCCTGAATCGCGTCGTATTGATAGCGTTGCTCAATTACTTTTCGATAGCCTCGTATGACCTGTTGTAGCGTCTCTTTTTCTGACATATTTTGCTTTTTATTGGCTTTTTAGACGATAGATTATGAAGAGGTTACTTCTGCGGACTGTAAATATTCAACGCGTGCATGAAAGAATGGTGAATCAGTGAATGGAATCTATAATTATTCACCCATTCACCATTCTTTCATGCACGCATTGTTACTCCATTAGGGCAACTACCCGCGCGGGTGCAGCAGAAGCCCCCACTATTTTCAATGGAAATACGGCTACTTTGAAGCCCGTGTAAGGCAAAGCATTCAAATTAACTAACTGTTCTATATGGCAATACTCTTTGTGCTGCCCTACGAGATGTGCTTCCCAAAATAATTCCGAGTCGGAGCTTGCTTTAGCCTGTTCTATGAGGTAAGGCAAGGGCAAATCCCAGCCCCAAGCATCAATGCCCATCACTTTAATGCCTTTATCAATAAGCCATTCGGTAGCGGCTGCGCTCATGCCTGTTCCTATTTTATGGAAGTCCTTTGTGCCATTGTATTTATCGCGCCCCGTCTTGATGAGGACGATTATATCTGCTTTTAGTTCCAGTTGTTCGCGCGATAAAAACGCCTCTATATCTTCCACCGTGATAGCCTCAAAGTCGGACTTATGCTTCATATCAATCACGATGCCATCACCAAAGCACCATTCTAAGGGAATTTGGTCAATGGTTTTGGCTGGTTCGCCTGCACAAGTAGGCGCGTAATGCCAGGGCGCATCTATGTGCGTGGTGGAATGTACACCCATTTTTTGGATGGTATCATCCGCCCAACCCACAAAATTTTTAGGAAATAATTTAAACGGCAAGCCTAATAATCGAATCAGCCAGCGCGCTTTGCGGTGTGGCTTATGTTTAATTTTGACTTTCATAAACCAGGGGTCATCCTTATTATACTGAATGGGTTTGGATAGGTCTATTATTTTCATTGGTGGATGTGTTGTTTTGGTAGAGGGTAGAGAGACGTTCCAAGTGCTAAATCTGGCTCCCCGTCTAAAGTTGCCTGAAATGGTTTTGGAAAATCAGAAATCAAATAAATCATCAATCATATATCCATGTGGTTATTTACAAAGATGACACAGATTTATGATTGATGATATAAGATTTATTTGATTTCTGATTTGGGCAAACTTAGACGGACAGCCTGTAATCTCTCTACCTTCTACCACCTACCTTCTACTTATTGTCGCACTAACTTCCGTACAAATTGGCTATCGGACGTTTGCAACTTTACAAAGTATGTTCCAATAGGCAATTGCGTTAGCGATAATTCCATAATGTTGTGTCCTTGCACCACTTCGGTGATGGACACTTGCTGCAATTTGCCTGTAATGTCAAATACTTGAACCGATACACGCTCATTATCGCTTGCGGTATAATCTAAGTATGCCTTGTCCGTAGCATTTGGATTTGGGTAGAACTCCCCTATACCCATGAATGCCTGTGCATTATCGCCTATAACTAGACCTCCGCATTCCTCCACAAACACGCGCACACTACCCGATACCTCGGTACTACAGCCTGATATGTCTTTTGCCCGCACAAGACTATAAGTGGTAGTCTGCGTAGGGCGTACTACTATATTTGCATCGCTAAAAGTAACTACTGCCACGTATTCCTCTGTGCCATCGGTATAGGTCACTTCATAAGGTGAGCGTCCGTTTTGCGCTGCAATAATGAGGCGTGTCCAACCGCCTGCACATATCGTTTCGGATGATACTTCAATGCTGGCTGTAATATTGGCATCTGCTTCTGCCACTAAGCTTACCGCATCCGTTTCACCAACACAGGAAGGCTGCGCTGCATCTCGGATACTAGGCATATATTCGCCTGCTGCTAGACCACTAAAGTTGGCACTTGCTTGCCAAGTTGCACCGCCATTTATACTATATTCATACGTAGTAGTGGCATCAGCAGGAACGATAGTAATTTCTCCAATAATACCTCTGCAAGTGGCAGGATTGACGGTTTGTACTTCTGCAATACTTGGTGCATTAGGTGCATCTAGTTCTCGACTCGCATCGGCACGGCAAGCAGGAGCAAGTGCATAACGCACACTAGGCGCGTAGCTACCAGCCGTCAGCCCATCAAAGGTATTGCCAAACTGCCAAGTGCTGCCGTTTATAGAATATTCTAATTCTCCTCTACCCTCTTCTGCGCTTGCTGCAATGCGTATGCTACCGTCTGCATTCCCACAATCGCTTGGAGAAGTGGTAATAATATCTTGTAAAAATGGCGGATTTGGTTCTGTAATATTCACAATTTCGGAAGCCGCCTTACAGCTCAAAATTTGTGCGTTGCGTACTTGCGGTTCATAGAAACCCGCGCGTAAGCCTGCGAAGACGTTAGACGCTTGCCAGTTTTCACCATTGATACTGTACTCTACTCCTTCCGTTTCGTTAGCATATATTGTAATCGTACCATTGTTGCTGTTGCAGGTGCTTAAATTGCCTGTATCTACTGCATTTATAGCAATACGACAAGAGGCTACAGCATCCGATTCGCGGACACAAATATTATCTAGGTAGAGGTTATTTCCCCATTCAAAATCGGAGGTGTTATTGAAATTATCTGCATTGACCTCAAATCGGAGAGTGACTGCATTTTCGCCTTTATATTCCGATAAATCAATAGTATCAGAAGCCCAGTCTCCGCAACTACTAGGTATCCAGGGTTCACCCGTCTGAAATCCACTTTTGGAAGCCAAATCCGCGCCCGCTTTATAATACACCTCTTGAAAACTTGCTCCACAATCGCTCGATGCTAATAAACGCAAGCCCGTATGCGAGGTACTATACGATCGGCGATACGAACGGTCGAATACTAAAATGGGACTTTCGTAAATATTCAAATCGAAAGTCGGTAATGAAATGAGTCCCTTAAGATTAGTTTTTAAATTTTGATCCCAAGAATTGACCCGTATCGCATAATCACCACCTTCCTCGCAGCCATATACTTCTCCTATATCTATTGTCACTTTACGGTTCGTAGGTTGCTTTAGTACAAAAGGCGTTGCTTCTAATGCTTGTACCTCTTCGCAATAGTCTACTTCTCGGATAGGAGCTTCGTAGGTAAAAGCTTGTGTTTTTAGATTATTTCCTTCAAAACTATCTCCAAAAATATCATTTACTTTGGTCACTAACACATTGAGTTCATAATCGCCTGATGTACCCATATTAACGGGATTCAGCGTCAGTTCTCTAGTGCCAGATGGTCGCAGCAAACCTGTCCATTCCGTGATAGCTGCTACTCCATTTACTTCAGCTTGTATGCTTAGGCTCGTAATATCTTCTGTGCCATCATTACGCACTTGTATCACCGGCGATAATCCAGTAGTACAGGTTACATAATCAGCTGGATAGGACAAATCTATAATTCCTATCTCACGGCCCGATACTGGCACTAAACCAATAGAAATGGTGAGTTCTTGTCGGAAGTTTTCGAGTGCGAGACGCATTCTAGTTTTCTGACCATTCGTAAAGGTATTCCAGCATTCGTTTCTTCCATAGTCCATGTAGTTTTCTGTGATGTCTAATTGGTCGGTATCAAAACCACTATCGGTATCGGTATCGCAGGAGTTGGCAGTATCACCACAGCTTACCCCATTCGTAGAACTATCGGGGGGTGTATCGCATACGAAATCGCCATCTTGCAAACAATCTCTATTTTGGCAACCGTCCTGAAAGGTATGTCGCAAATTTAGATAATGTCCAAATTCATGCACCATAATAGCAGAACCAGCAGAACTTGTACCAAAGTCGCTTGCCAAGGCCACTACGCCATCATAAAATTGACCACTAGAATCCGCTAGATAAGCAAAACCACCAATACTAAAACAATTGCCCTCATCTTGGCAAATACGATTTACTAAATAGACATTGGCATATTTGGCTGTTGGGTAGGCATTGCCGTTTTGCTCCATTACCCAACTTTTCATAGCACGTTCGCGGCTAGGATATGGTAGGCGAGTGAATTCGTCATTAGCATAGCGCATAATACCTGATACTGGTCGGCCATGTATATCTTGCTTCGCAAAGGTGAACTCGATACGGGTATCTACACTTCCTACTTTGCCACGTTCAGGATTGTTCGTATCTCTAGCACCTACTCCACCGCCAGCATAAGGGCCAATGTTCCGGAAAGCCTGATTGAGCCAAGCCATGCCTTGTTCAATTTGCTCATCGCTAATGTTAGCACCTTGCCCTACGCCTTCGCTGGAAGCATGAATAATATGAAAGACTACAGGAAGTGTGATGACATCCTCGCTGCCTTTATTATTTGCATCTTCTTGTAGTGCTAAAGTAGCCTCATACATGCGCTGTTCCATTTGCCTTATCGACTTTCGATAATTGGCATCTTCCTGCATGAGTTGTGTATGCATCAAATCATGACCACAAGAAAAATTAGTAGTAGATTGTTGGGAAAAAAGAGATGGATTTAGGAAAAACACAAGCAGCAATAATAAGCTTGCGCGAAGCTGAAGGTTGTATAGAATATTCATAGGAATAAAGATTTTCTTGAAAATGAGCCTGACAACTAAATAAGGTACTTTTTGATACGTCAGAACTTAATTAGCCCGAACAAAATAGCACAAATGAATCCGTTTAGTCTCCATTAATTCGCTCAAAGGTAATAAAGCACAAGTAAAGTTATTGTCATTTATGGAACAAAAACTAAAAGTGCAGCATGTATAAAGTCTTACTATCGCTACAATAGACCATCTAAAAAGTTATCATTCTTATTCAAAATACCTATACCTAGTATAGGTAAACTATATTTGTCTCCAACTATACCATAAGTAATTTGGTGTAGAATAGTTTATATGAGAAGCCTTTTTAAAATAGTTACAGCTTAACTACAAATCTGACCCACTAGGTATACACAAAGCGTTGTTACTCTTTTTTTGACGAAAGGTGATTTAATATGAATAAGCACATTACAATACCCCTATTAATATTCTGCTTATTGGTAAGCTTTAAAGTGACCATAAACGCTATGAGCTTACAATCCTCTCCTGACTCTGTGGATACAACACTACAGGACAAACTACTACATCTTCAAACCTTAGAAAGCACTACCAATATAGACTCTGCTATTACGGCTATAAATACATCCATCGCAGCATTCCAAGCAGCAGAAAATGTAGCGGGAACGGCTATTGGGTTTAAAGTATTAGGTGAACTTTTCTTCCGAAAAAAAGACTATAATAAGTCGCTTGAATCCTTCAATCAAGCATTGAATGGTCTAGATAAAAAGGAATATGCTAAAGCCTATATCGAGAGTCTACACAAGAAGTCGTTTATATTACACCAGCAGTCTGACTATTCTAGTAGTTTGAAAAATGCAAAAAAAGCAATGAATAATTGCGAAGGTGATTGTTTCGGACATAAAGGTGATTTTCTAAAACTCTCATTTTTAGCTTCCAAAAAGTTAGAAAAATTAAAAGATGCGAAAAGATATGCGGACGAGGCAATTGAGCATTATGAATTACATGAAAACCTTACAGGCAAAGCAAGCATCTATCTCAACCTAGCAGAAATGTACACGAAAGTAGAGCTATACGAAAAGGCTTTTGACTACTATAACTTATCTTTAGCGAACTATGAAGCTGTGAACAACACACAAAAAGTAGGTGAACTGAAGCATAAAATTGGAGAGTATCTTGTCACCTCCAAAGACTATCAAAACGCTTTAGAGAAACTCGAAGAAGCCCGCAAATACGCTAAAGAAATAGACAATCCACTCTTAGAAGCAAGGGTGTTATCCGATGAAGCTAAGGCACATTACATTCTAGACGACCACAAAGCTTCCATCAAAGCACTTAAGAAAAGTACCAAAATTTGGGAAAAGCAAAATAAGCAAGAACGCTTAGCTACTGATTTAATCGTGCTGGCCCTATCCTATGCGGCGAACGACAATCCTAAAAGAGCCATCAAAACCTTTGAAGAATGCATAACGCTAAGCAATTCATTGAAGAATAAAAATAATATCTTCAAGGCTCGGACTGCGATTGCTAAAGTACAGTTAGACCAAAATGACCTCAAAACAGCAAGTGCGAGTGCGGATAAAGCACTTGAAATCTTATCTGATATTACTAGCTTAGAAAGTATAATGGAAACCTATGAGTTGGTTTCCGAAATATATGAGGTGCAAAGGAAAGAAGAGGCTGCGAAAGATTATGCTGTAAAGTCACAAGTAGTAGCCGATAGCTTACAAGTGCTAGAGACACAACGACAGGCAAGATTGGCAATGTTGAGGTCGCAACTAGCAGAAGTAACAGAGGAACTGAAGCAGGTAAAATCCGATTATGTGGAACAAAAAGCAGTTGTACAACAACAAAAAGCAGAGATAGATACAAAAATTCAAATCATAGAAGACACAGAAGCCCTCGCCCGCCAAAAAGAGTTTTACCTTAAAGTACTAGAAGCTGGAATGATTTTGCTTTTATTGACACTTGCTGCCTTAATCTACAGCTTGTTTCAAAATAGGAATAAAAACAAGAAAC
>JAHDCQ010000166.1 GCA_020629845.1 Saprospiraceae bacterium
CCATCACTTCTGCTACAAAGGCACCTTCTTCTTCGGCTTTGTGTGCCAACATTGCCCCTTTGATGACATCGCCAATTGCATAAATGCCTGCAACATTGGTTTGTAAATGTGCATCCACAGGAATACGTCCACGCTCATCGGTAGCAAGTCCAATGTTTTCTAAACCTAGCTTATCGGTATGCGGCACACGCCCAATTGCTACTAAGCAATAGTCCGCATCAATGCTAAAGGATTCTTCCGAATCGCGCTTTTGTACGTCTACTTTTACTTTGGTTTTCATAGCAGTTACATTCGTAACCTTATGCTTCACGTAGAACTTTACACCTAGTTTTTTCATAGCACGCATCAGTTCCTTACTGCAATCTTTATCCATGCCAGGAATGATTCTATCCATGAATTCTACGACATCCACTTGCGTACCTAAACGCGCATACACAGAACCCAATTCCAAACCAATCACGCCGCCACCAATAATGACCATACGCTTTGGCACTTTCGTGATTTCTAGGGCTTCGGTAGAGGTAATGACGCGCTTACCATCGTAGTTGAAAGCCGCAGGTGTATTCGGGCTAGAACCCGTTGCGATAATGGTTTTATCCGTTTCTATAGTCTCTTCCGAGCCGTCCGCTTTCGTTACTTTTATATGATTTTTATCTACAAATGAACCGATACCATTATAGACATCAATCTTATTTTTCTTCATCAAAAACTCCACACCTTTGACCGTTTGGTCTACTACCTCTTGCTTGCGCTTTATCATTTGTGGCATATCTACTTTCAAGCCTGTCAGCTTGATTCCATGTGTCTCAAACTTTTCTTTGGCATTGTGATAATGCTCCGAAGAATCCAACAATGCCTTTGATGGAATACAGCCTACATTCAGGCAAGTACCGCCTAAGCGTTCTTTTTCAATAATAGCTGTTTTCATGCCCAATTGCGCGGCGCGAATAGCTGCCACATATCCTCCAGGGCCGGCACCGATTACGGTTAGGTCGTATTTCATATTTTATGAAATTGACAATTAATAATTGACAATTGACAACTATTAATTATCCATTATTAATTTTACTCAAATTCGCAATACATTGCTCCCGAATACTCCAAATGCTTTCAAAATCGAGTGGAATGTGTTCGCGGATAATCCAATCTTTCAAATATTGTTGATGATAAGCGACTTTGTACGCGCCAATTTGCGAAGGTTCGATAGCTTGCTCTTCTAATAAATCTTGAGCAATGCGTTCGAAACTCGCACCTATGGCAGTTACATCTATGCGCTTATCTCGGTATTTCAAATAACAATGAGCTTCGGGGATGTAGTCTAAAGGACTGCGTTCAATACCGTCACCTATGTTAGGCGTATTTTCAGCCGTCATTTTATAGATGCCGATGATGAGTTCTAAATCTTCTAAGCCATTTTCCTTTGCGATACTTTTCAATAAAGCGTGTTTGGAACTACAGGTTCCCTTGCCTTCTGATAATACCAAATCTACCCGACTTCTATCGGAAGTGCGTCCGTAAGGAATTTTTTGGACATAAGTCATCAAATCACCAAAATTGCTAATGCCTAAAGCGCGCACTTTAGCACTCAAACCTTCCGTAGCTAATATTTCGATAGATTTTATCACTTCTTATCGCCGCCCTTGTTATTATCATTATTATTCCTATTGCGTCGCTTGTTTCGTCTATCTCTACGGCTAGTAGGCTTTGTATCTTTCGGCTTATCTTTATCTGCTGACTGCTTATTTTGCGATTTATTGTTTGCATTATTAGCAGGCTTATCCGTTCCTTTTGCATTGTCGCGTTTGCGGTTCTTCCAATTGGAGCGTCTCGATTGATTATTGCCGCTGCCTTCCTTTGGCTGCTCTTTTGCAGTAGGCTTTCCAGCCGTATTTTTTGATTTACTTTCTGCTTGTGCTTTATTGTTGTCTCCTCGTCTTCTATCGCGTCTTTTATTATCGGGTTTTCCTTGATCGGAAGTTGTTTTTTCATTGCGTTGTGCGCGACGTTCTTCTCTGCCACTATTGCTCTTTGGTTTCGAAGCTTGTTCGCCCTGTTTTCCTCTTGTGCCTCGTTTACTTTTGCGTTCCTCTCTACCGCTTCTTGCCTTTGGCTGCTCTTTTTTCTTTGCTTCCGAAGCCTGTTCTCCTCTTGGCTTATCTTTTCCGCCACGCTTTCTGCGCTTTTTTCTACGTTTTTCAGGTGGCAATTCGATGATGCCCGTCAAATCTGCGTCGAAGTCTATTTCTTCTTCTCCTATATTCACCTCCTCTAGGATACGAAGTGTTTGCAAATCAAGTGGCTTTTCCCCTGATTTATTCATTTCCGCAATTTCCTTCACCCGCGTCACATCTACTGGATAGAATTGCCCTCTAAATCCTTCCTTTTCGTAGGCAAAATACATAATACGCTTGAAAATATCGGTCTTTACCAATACCGCTTTTCCAGCTTGCGTATAGAGCGAATCTACCCCTTTAGGGAAGTCTTCGAGTGCTTCCATGTAGGTATCCAACTCATAGTTTAGACAACATTTTAAACGCCCGCATTGCCCTGAAAGTTTGGACTGATTAATGGCTAAGTTTTGATAACGCGCCGCTGTAGTAGAAACGGATTTGAAATCAGTAAGCCAAGTGGAGCAACATAATTCGCGCCCACAAGAACCTATGCCGCCAATACGTGCTGACTCTTGCCGCGCTCCAATTTGGCGCATCTCAATCTTGACTTTGAATTCTTTGGCAAAATGGCGAATCAACTCCCGAAAATCTACCCGCCCATCTGCTACATAGTAGAAGGTAGCTTTGCGCTTATCACCCTGAAATTCTACATCTCCAATTTTCATTTCTAAGCCTAGCGAACGGGCAATCACTCGCGAGCGTACCATGATGCCTTTCTCAGAAGACCGCGCATCGTGCAAGCGTTCGAGATCGCGCTCATTGGCTCTGCGGATTACGCCATGTGATACCGATTTTTCATCAGTGCGTTTCTTCTTCATTTGCAAGCGTACCAATTCGCCTGATAGGGAAATTTTGCCAATGTCGTGTCCATTTTGGGCTTCCACTACTACGGTATCGCCTGTAATTGCACGGGTATGTGGTTCGTTTTTATAAAAGCCTTTGCGCGAGCCATTCTTGAAGCTCACTTCTACATATTCGTAAGCGGAGGGGTCATATATATCCATTTTGGACAGCCAATCGTAAGTGTTTAGGCGGTTACAACCACCCGACGAACAGCCGCCATTACTCTTGCATCCCTTTGGGCTTCCATCTGCCCCCACTGCACATCCTTGACAACTCATGTTTATAATTTGTAAGAGAATTTGTGCATTCGATGATTTGAAAATTTGAATTTTAAACACTCAAATTTTCAAATGCTCAAATCATCGAATTATCAACTATCCTCTCTTTCTCAAAAAATAGTGCATCTGTAGGCTAGCATCCAAAAACAAAACTTTTGGATTTGCATTGCGCTCTACATGATAGCTTAATTGGTTTAGTAAGGTCACGATGCGCTCGACCTGCTCAAAGCCTATGATATTGAGGAAGCGTTGAGCGGTTTGCTTTTCTGCTTTGCATAGGCGTAGGCGAGTCGCATCTTGGGTGGTGAATAGGAGCAAATATTCGCGCATAAAATGTAAGGCATAGCGCAAGAAAAACTTTTGATTCTCGCGTCCCACACCTGCGAATTGCTCTACCCATTTCACCAGTTCCACGCCATGTCCTTTGTAGCACTTTCGCATCCAATCTAGGAAAAGCGTGGCATTATCATTTTCGGAAGTCTCGGCGAGTTTCATGGCTTCATTGAAATTGCCACTTGCCAATTGTGCGGCACTAAAAGCCGTCGCTTCCGCTATTCCGCGCTGCTGCAAACCTTCTACGATTTCTTCGTCTTGAAGGGCATGAAACTGAACAATTTGGCAGCGCGACAAAATGGTGTTCAGTATCAACTCCTGATTTTCGGCTACTAAAATAAATAGCGTATTTGCAGGAGGTTCTTCTATCAGTTTCAATAAACGATTGCCTTCTTTGCCCAAGTATTCGGGCATCCAGATAATCATAATTTTATGACTTCCTTCGAAGGTCTTTAAGCTCAATTTTCGGACAATATTCAAGCATTCTTCCTTGTTGATATTGCCTTGTTTATTCTCTGCCCCGATGCGTTGTAGCCACTCATGTACCGTCGGGTATTGATGCTCGTTTAGCATCACCCGCCAATGCTCTAGGAATTGATCGCTACGCGCATTTGTCCCAATCGTTGGAAAGGAAAAATGCACATCAGGATGTATCCATTTGCTGGTCTTTATGCAAGCGCGACAGTTGCCACAGGCTGTTATTTCGCCTTGCTCATTAGCTTGTTTGTTTTCACAAAGTACGCGTTGTGCAAAGTCGAGTGCCATTGCCAATTTCCCGCAAGCTTCTGGGCCAAGGAATAGCATAGCATGTGCCAAACGTTCGTTTTGCAGCATTCGTTGTAGCCGTTGCTTTGCTTGTTGTTGACCTAGAATCATTGTTTTGGTTATCTGGTTATTTGGTTATTTGGTTATTTAGTTTTTTTGCACTCAAAGTAAATAATCAATGATTTGCTTTACAACAATCCTTTGATTCTTGATACTATTGTAAGAATACATTCAATAACCAAATAACCAAATAACCAGATAACCAAATCTATTTCCGCACCCAATCCATAATTACATCATCAAGCGGTGTGGTAGAGGAAGGATGAACAGCGACTAATGCGCCCTGTTCGTCGAGGAGATATTTGTGGAAATTCCATTGTACCGTACTATCCAATTTACCGTTTTTGTCCTTGTGCGTCAGCCATGCATAGATGGGATGCGTGTCAGGCGGTAGAATGGAAACTTTAGTTGTAAGGGGGAAAGTCACGCCATAATTGCGCGTACAAAATGTATGTATAGTCTCGTGACTGCCAGGTTCTTGCCCGCCGAAGTCGTTGCAAGGAATGCCTACAATCACTAATTTATCTTGAAATGCCTCGTACAACTCTTGCAGTTGCTTGTATTGAGACGTGAATCCACATTCAGAAGCTACATTTACGATGAGTATTTTTTTACCTTCGTAAGTAGCAAAATCTATCTCGTCTTGGTTTATTCCTCTTAGCTTAAATTGATGAATCGAATGCACGATTGTATATATGTTTATCAGTACATCGGTTTGTTTGATGTAAAGGAATTTTTGTTTTTCCAATGCACCTATTATATCACTAGACCGAATATACCGTTTTTATCTTATCCACAAAGAAAAGAAGCTTTACCGAAAGTATCAACTTTTTGCCGTCACATCTTCTAGTACTTTTTTTTAAAACTGCTAAAATCGGACGGATGCTCAACAAAAAGCAACTAAAAAGCCGTTCTAGTGTTTGACAAGGAGTGATAATTCGAGAATTTGTTGATTTGATAATCTGATTTTTTTTCAAATCTGCAAATTTACGAATCCTCAAATTTACAGGTACAAAGCATGAGAGGTTCAATTCAAATAGCAAAATTGTTTAATATTCCAGTCTTGGTGCATTGGTCATTTGGACTATTGGCATTCTTTGTGCTATGGGAAGGCTTCTCTAATGATTTAAGCTGGGAAGGAACGCTTTGGTTGGGGGTATTTGTGTTAGCCTTATTTTTGTGCGTGGTAATGCATGAATTTGGGCATGCTCTTACTGCTCGGCGGTATGGGGTCGGCACTCGTGATATTATTCTATTGCCTATCGGTGGGGTAGCCCGTTTGGATAGATTGCCCGAAAAGCCTATTCACGAATTCCTAGTGGCTATAGCTGGCCCTGCGGTGAATATCGCCATTGTGCTTGCTTTAAGTCCTTTATTTTTGTTTTCCGTAGTTAGTTTCAACGTGACAAGCAATGCTGGCGGAATTAATGCCCAGAATTTTATTCCTTTATTGGTACTCTTAAATGTGATGTTGGCCATTTTCAATCTCATTCCTGCCTTTCCAATGGACGGCGGACGCATTCTACGCGCTTTACTATCTATGCGTTTGGGGCGGGTACGGGCTACGAAGATAGCGGCTGTTATTGGGCAGCTTTTCGCGCTTGCATTTGTGGTATCCAGTATTCTTTGGGTGAAGAGTCCTATGCTTGCATTGATTGGTGTTTTTGTCTTTCTAAATGCTTGGGGAGAGGCGCGCTCGGTGAAAATGAATAGCTTGTTGGATGATACGAAGCTTTCGGATATTATGAAAACACGCTTTACGCGCCTACATCCGCATGATACGATGCATACGGCGATACGTATTATGGAAATGGGCGCTGAACAAAATTTTATCATTACCAATGAGGCAGCACAAAGTATAGGCATTTTGCATAATGAATTCATAAAAGAAGCCATGAGCCAACGCGATGGTAATGCCCCCGTAGCCGTCTATATGAGTAAGCATTATGAACCCCTACAAGCCCAAGATTCGGTACGCTTTGCAGCGATGCGTATTCAAACGAATGGTTATAGTATTGTACCTGTGGAGAAAGATGGGCAGCTCGTTGGTGTATTGGATATGAAGATGATTCAGGAATTTTTAAAGGAAAATAAGTAAGCGATGAGTGATGAGTATGTAAAAACAAACTCATCATTCATCACTCCTATCTCATAGCTATTATTTAGCCACTACAAATCGCTCTGTTCTGCGACCTGCCTTAGTGATAATATCCATGTAGTAAATGCCACTTGTGAGATGACTCACATCGAAGGTAAAGCTATTGCGCTGTACATTCTTGAATGGACTTTGTGAAATCACGCGCCCAGCAGCATCGGTCACGCGAAGTGTTACTTTTTCTGCTGCCTCTACCAAATCAAAACGAATCGTCAATTCATCGCTTGTAGGATTCGGGAATAATTCCACTTTATTTTCTATTGCTAAGGTTTCATCTACGTCTACAGCAATGGTATTGATATGCATGCGTAGTAATGCCGTAAAATTACCTGATGCGCCATATTCTGCCGTAGTGAAATCATCTGTATCGCCAAATAGGGTAGCGTAATCCGAGCGACCATTAGCAAGGCTATCTGCCAATAGGCTAGTTGCTAAATATTGCAATGCTAAGTCATCCGTTGCTGTTGCACGGATTGGACCATTGTAGTTCATCATCATCAGATATTCCGTATCGTCTTCCAATGCTGGAGGATTTGGGAAAGCGACATTGATAGGGGCATTAATTTCTTCATTGCCTTGAACTTCATATTCTACAAACTCTACCAATTCACGCTCATCTGCTTGAGAAATGCCATCTTCGTTTGCATCTGTCCATTTTAGTAATGTACCTACGATAAACAAGCCAGCCGCTTCTTCTGGATTTCCAATACCAAATGTGATAGAGCGTACTTCATAACCATTACCGTTTGGTACGTAATAGTAGTTACCATATGACCAAGTTGGTGTATCATCGAAGTTAGGTGCTACAGATGTGAATCCGCCGCCCAAGTCTTTCGCAAAAGTGGTATCCGAAATAGCAAATAAGAAGCCTTGCACATTATCTTCTGGATCAAATTCTTCATTAGGAGAAGTAATGCTATAAATACCAGTATAAACACCTACTTCTGCTGGAGGTGTATATAAATCCGTAAATGCTTGATTTTCTACTAAAGAATCGGCAGGAATATTACCATAATCTAAAGAAGTGGTGTATACGACTTCTTGTGTTTCATTATTGATAATAGTCATGTTCAAGACTACTTCATCCTGTCCTGCAGCTCCTTGATTGCGTACATCTGCTAAGAAACCAAATGGTGCAATCTGACTTGCTGGCGTAATGGTGTTTGGTGGAATCGCGAAGAAATTATCTATAGCTAGGTTGTAAGACTCTCGCTCAATGATTTGTACATCATCTACGAGCCAGAAGTAGTAGTTGCCAAACATAGAGAACTTGATACGTACATCACTTTGTCCGTTCACTTCTGGTGGTAACTTCACACGCTCTATGCGGCTCACTAATGTACTATTTACTTCTAGATCTCCATTTACAAGCGTACTATCCCAAGTCATACCGCCATCAATACTCCAACCTACATAATGCTCGCTTTGGAACTGACGAATGCCCTGGTAGAATTTAACCGCTAAACCTGCATCTGGTGCTACCGCACTCAAGTCAATAGAAGGTGAAATTAATGCTCCTTGCTGTGGAGCTGCACAGTCACCATTGCCAAAGTTACCTGGTGTACCCGCATTGTCATAGAAATCAGAATTGAAAAGAGCTACTCCCGTACAAGCTGTCGGAGAGTTGATAGCCGCCAATGTACCTGCATAAGCACCATTGTAAGCTGTACCTTCTTCTGACCACTGCCATAGCGTGAAACCTTCTTCTGATGCATTAGCACATTCTGCATAATCTACTGGCAACCAATCGCCAAGACCGCCTGTGAAGCTACCTTCGCCACCAGCACCCCAAATCACTTGGTCGCGTGGGTCGAAAGCAGGAGCTTGTGGTGTGATGCTTACTGCGCCACCGCCTGCTGCACGAATAGCTACGCAATCTTCTTGTCCGATAAAGTAACAAGGAATATTTACCTCTCCTCCTACCTCTACTACACGCATTACGAATGGTGCTTCTGCTACATTATTACAAATCACTACTGCTGTTGCACCAGCGTTTTGAGCATTCAAACATTTTTCATCAAAACTACAACTGCCTCTATCAATGAAGGCTACCCGACCTGCTAAGTCCTCTGATATAGCTTCACATCCCTCGCCAAGCATCATCATAGATTCGCCAGTAGTAGCTGTACCAGGGCAATAAAGGTCTCGAACATTACCAAAACCTGCATCTACACCTACTGTTTCTAGCATAGCACCGTCGGCAGTAGTTACGGAAATGAGAGAGCTTCTTGGGTTAGTGAGTTGTGCGTTTAGTCCTTGTGTAAACAACAAAACAGCACTCAGTAAGAGTAACTGTTTCATACGATTTGTAAACTTCTGCATAATAGTATAAAAGTGTTATTGAGTGAAGTGTCGAGCCTATACATATCTAATACTGATTGGGTAATTGCCAATGAAAAGTAAAGTAATCGGCCCGCATTGACAAGCAAATATAGACTATTTGCTCTGTATTGATTGTTATTTTCTCACAATTAATGAAAATACCATCGGGATTTTGCCTTGCAAGCCTTCTACTTGCCAATTGCCTTTTGTCACTTCCACGGCTTTCTTAAAGCAATTATAAGGTGAACTATCATATTCTTGAAAATGCTCTATTTTTAAGCCTTTTTGAAGCAAAGCACTTATTACTTCCCCGATGCTATACTCCCATTCTACATATTGGTTTTGAATGTCCGCATTGGGGTCGCTATACGTCCCTTGTTCCACTTCTATAATGGGCGCGCCCTTGAAGTAAGAGTATTTAATATGCGTAAAATCATCATCGAATAGCCAAAGTACAGGATGAAATTCTACGAGTACGAGTTTGCCATTAGGTTTCAGGAAATGCTTAACTATCGCTGCCCAATCATCCAAATTCGGCAACCAACCTAGCACACCATAGGAAGTGAAAATTATATCAAATTGCCCTTCCAGGTGTTGCTGAAGCTCTAGTACATTGCACTGTATAAATTGTGCATCAAGCCCTAATTCTTCGTTCAAATCACGAGCTATCTGAATGGCTTTATCCGATAAATCTACGCCAGTTACTTTCGCTCCCATGCGTGCTAATGAGAGTGTATCTTGTCCAAAATGACATTGCAGATGTAATATTTTAAGGTCTGTAATATCTCCAATGAGTCCTAGTTCAATGGGCATTAAAGAGGTTTTACCCTGCTTGAAGGCTTCCATCTGATAAAAGTCCGAACCGACATGCACTTCTGTCTTACTATTCCAAAGTTTTTGGTTGATGTCGAAATAGGATTGCTCTAGATTATCATTTTTCATTTTATATCTTTTATTTTGGCCAAATCAAATTCTAAGAAGCTGTTTTATGAAGTTCATAAAAATAAACGTCCCACGATTTTCCATCTCCCACCAATGAATTGGTGGGCTAAAAGTATTTTATTCTTGGTTTCAGCCCACCGATTTATCGGTGGGAATATGGGATGGTTAAATTTTTTATCTTCATAAAACAGTTTCATAAAGCAATAACAGCTAAAGTTGCTTTAAAATTCCAAGTGAGCAATAAATGAAACACTATGCGAAAGTATCGTATTCTCTCATTAGATGGGGGCGGAAGCTGGTCAATTATTCAAATTAAGGCACTAAAACGCTTGTTCGGGGATATACCTGGGCGTGAGATTTTATGCAAATTTGACCTCGTGGCAGGCAACTCAGGCGGTAGTATTGTAGCAGCAGGACTTGCTGAAAATATGCGCCCTTCCGAACTCGAAAATTTATTTTTTGACCCCAGTATTCGCAATTCTATCTATTCGCGCTTGCGTTTTCGGGAGTTTTCTTTCTTGAATCGTTTAACGAAGCCTTTTCATATTGGGCCGCGCTATTCGTCCAAACGAAAGTTGGAAGCATTTCAAGAATTGTTGCCTCAAGTAAGTGCAGCACCTATGCACGAACTCCCTGAATTGATAGCAGCGTGCAATGATGAGCGTACGACACACTTCCTGATAGTAGCATTTGATTATAATAGAAATAGGGCAAAATTTTTCCGTTCCAATTATCGCTCCAAAGCGCGCACATCTTACCTCATCGGAAAAATGAAAGAACGGCAGCCTATTGATAAATCATCTATCACCATCACTCAGGCGATACACGCAAGTAGTAATGCGCCTTTGAATTACTTCGACGCGCCTGCCCAACTCTCGTATGAGCAAGGAGACGAGGCAGGCCCTATGTATTGGGATGGTGCGATTGGGGGCTACAACAACCCCGTCTTAGCTGCTGTGACGGAGGCTTTGTGCAATGGCATTCGCCCTGAAAATATGGAGGTCTTGTCCATTGGTACGGGCTTTATCTTTTTGCCGCTCGAAGGCTCCTTGCCTGCTAAGCACTCATGGCTAACACAGCGTCCAAGTAAGCCATCCTTTATAGAAGATGTGCTAAAAATTAGTACGAGTATTCTCGGCGACCCACCTGATGCCGCTACTTTTGTTTCTTATACCTTTTTGTACCCTGATTTGCCGTTGCAAGAACCCCATTTCATTCGGTTGAATCCCGCTGTGCAGCCTGTGATGGATGATATTAATGGCGAAATGCACTGGACGATACCTGAAGGATTCACACCTGAGGAGTTTAAGCAATTCTTAGAAATGGACTTGGATGCTACTAGCGATGAGGAAATTCGATTGCTTTCTAAACTTGCTGACCAATGGCTACAGGATGCCATTCCAAACCAACCTATTCGAAATGATAAATACCTGAATTGTGTGTTAGGACATACCGCTTTTAGTCTTGCGCTAAAAGATATGAGTGATTGGGAGGGAAATTTCGTAGATGCGTTTCGAGGGCAGATGTTTAGGCGGTAGTAACGTAAGTGCTCAATGAGTGAATGAAAGAATGGTGAATGAGTGAATAATTATAGATTTCATTCGCTCATTCAGTCATTAAATATTCGCTCATTTAGTATTTAGGGAATCGGCAAAAAATAATCTACCCACTCTGACTTGCTCTTTTCCCTTCTAAAAAATCGAAAAAATAAGTCCGTAGCGCGGCTATGCACTGATTTTTTCAATTCTTTAGAAGAAGAAAATAACTGCGCCATAATGGGTACCTTATTTATTGCCGATTCCCTTAACATAGTCACTTTATAAATCATTATGAATTTCACAACTCATAGTGAGTTCTTTCTTTTT
>JAHDCQ010000167.1 GCA_020629845.1 Saprospiraceae bacterium
TTACAAAAAATCTTAACTTGCGGACACAAATTTGAAGCTATACACACATTATGCTAGATTATCGCTATTTGTACGTATTTAAAGTAAAAGGAAAGAGTTTATATAAAATCGGGATTTCAAAAGACTGGAAGGTTCGTAAGCACCAAGTGCAACAATCCAAACAAATGCGACGAAAACTCCGCTTGGTTATTGCTGTCCCATTGATAGCAGCTACTTTTTTTGAAAAGCAACTACACAAGAAATTTGCAGACTTTCGCAAACCCCTAAAAGGCGTTTCGGGCGGCACAGAATTCTTCAACCTTACTAATTATGACGGGCTTATCGGGCTGCGTGGCGAAGTAATTAAGTACTTCCTGATTCAACTAATTATTTTGACCATCCTCATTATGACAGCTATGATTAATTTCTTAGGCTGGAATTGGCGCGAATACCTTGAAATTATGTTTTCGTGACACTACGAAGCATGCTTTATCCGTTTAATTGTAGTTTTCTAAAGTTATATTTGCGGCTTCACAAAAAAAACAAATCGTGAGATATATTATCTTCATTGCACTAGTATTGGGATTTTCGTATTCGGCAGATGCACAACGCGGCTGGGAAGGCGGTGCTTGGGTCGGTGCGGCGAATTATTTTGGCGACTTAAATACTAATTTCGATGTATCGCAGGCTGGCTATGCAGGCGGTATAAATGCGCGCTATAATTTCAATGAGCGCGTATGCTTGAAATTTTCAGGCAACCTAGCACAAGTATCTGCGGACGATGCCAACTCTTCTAACCCTTTTGAACGTGCGCGCAACCTAAGTTTTCAATCGAGAGTTTGGGACGGCACTGCACAAATGGAATTCAATTTTTTGCCATATATGCATGGTAGTAGAGAGGAATTTTTCACCCCTTATTTATTGGGTGGTTTCACGGTGTTTAATTTCAACCCACAGACGGAATATGAAGGGGAGTTGGTAGACCTTCGTCCTTTAGGTACGGAGGGGCAGTTTCGAGGCGAAGAATACTATGGCACACAAGTGGGCTTTACCTATGGTTTGGGCTTAAAAATTTCCTTCAATTACTATTGGAGCTTAAATATTGAAATCGGAGGACGTGCCTTAGCAACCGACTATCTAGATGATGTAAGTACGGTTTTCGCTGACCCAGATGATATTGAAAATTTACGCGGATCTACGGCTGCTGCCCTATCCAACCGTGCAATTGATATTCCGGGAGTAGAAGGCGATTTCACGCCTGGCCGACAGCGGGGCAACTCTTATAATAGTGATTCTTATGTCCTCACAGGCATTAGCTTAATGTACTATTTTGGAGATTTGAATTGCCCTGATATTTCTATAAAATAAGCGATTGAAACCTTTTGGCTGTTTAGCAATAACTCCATGCTAAACAGTCAAAAGGCTTACACACTTGCTGACTCAAAACGAAATAGCTACAACACACCTGCATTCGCCTGCTTATCCGCATAATCTACTGCACGAGCTGTGAGTGCCATATACGTAATACTTGGATTTTGCGTACCTGCGCTAGTCATACACGCTCCATCGGTCACAAAAACATTCGGCACTTCGTGCATCTGATTCCACTTATTGAGTACACTTGTCTTAGGATTGCGGCCCATACGAGCAGTTCCCATTTCATGGATGCAAGCCCCAGGCGCAGTCGCTTTATTATAGGATTCAATATTTTTGCAGCCTGCAGCTTCTAGCATTTCTTTCGCGCAAGCTACTCCATCGAGGCGCATGAGGCGTTCATTTTCGCGCAATTTTGCATCGAAGGTAATAATCGGTAAGCCGTGTTTATCCAGTTTATCAAAATTCAAGAACATTCTATTTTCGTGATACGGTAAGAGTTCCCCAAAACAGGTCATGGATACCCGATATGGGCCAGGCTGGAAAATTACTTTTTTCAAATCTGCCCCCATCACGCCCTCTGGCGTATTGCGCGCACGAGAAGCACCACCTTGATAACCAAAACCGCGCACATAATCCGTACGACGTGTCGCTTCATCAATATTTCGGAAACGCGGAATATAGAAGCCAACGGGTTTGCGCCCCTTATAATACGTATCTTCAAATCCCTCTAGTTCGCCCGACGCGCCCATACCATAATGATGATCCATCATATTATGGCCCAGTTCGCCACTTGCATTGCCTAAACCATCAGGGAAGGTTTCGGAGCGACTATTGAGCAAAATCGCAGTAGTACCCACCGTGCTGGCATTGCAGAAAATAATACGCGCCTCGAATACCAATTCTTCCCCTGTTTTCGCATCTTTTACGCGTACCCCACTAGCTTTGCCTGCTTGTTTATCAAAGATAATTTCATGTACGATACTATTTGGGCGCAGCGTCAAATTACCTGTTGCCTCTGCTACGGGAAGCGTTGCAGAAAGGCTACTAAAATATGCTCCATACGGACAGCCCCGCACACAGCGCGCTCTATTTTGGCATTGCCCACGTATGCCTTTATGTACATCTGGATTGTATTCCGAAAGATTCGCTACACGCCCTGGCGTAATCACCCGTTTCGGATAGACTTTCGCCACCGCTTCGCGCATATGTTGCTCTGCACAGTTCAAGGGGAAAGGCTTCAGAAATTTACCATCAGGTACTTGTTTTAGTCCTTCTTTTTGTCCACTTACGCCTACAAAAGTCTCTACATAATTATACCAAGCTTCGATGTCGTTGTAGCGAATCGGCCAATCTACCGCGATGCCTTCTTTGGCATTGGCTTCAAAGTCAATATCACTCCAACGATAACAATGTCGTCCCCACATAATCGAGCGACCACCTACATGATGCCCCCGAATCCAATCGAAGCGTTCGATTTCGTCATAAGGGTATTCATCATCTTTATTAATAAAGTGTTTATGGTCTTCGCGTACCCACCACCATAGGCGGTTTTGCTTAAAATAGTGCTTGGCTATTTCTTCTGCCGATACCATATTTTGGTTGGGCAAATCCCATGCTTCGTAGCCTGCAGTTTTGTATGCGCCATGCGTTACATTACGCCCGCGTTCTAGCACGAGGGTTTTGTAGCCTTTTTTACACAATTCCATAGCTGCAAAGCCACCACTTATCCCTGATCCTATCACTATAGCATCGTAGGTGTAGTCGTTTTGTCCTGATACTTGAAAATTACTCATATTGCCCATGCTTTTCCGCCCGCTTCTTCTAGGGAGATACACGGCTGGTATTCCCCTGGCACAGGCAAGTAATTTAAATAGTTGGTTGCTATCTCTTCGCTCGATAAGTAGTAGGCGATGGTTTGTTGCTTCACATCCAATAAGGTAGCACGTACATCAGCCAGTTCCTCCGCTTCGGATTGTTCTAGTGTTTGCAGCAGGGCAAGTTGTTGTTTGGGACGAAGTGTATCGAAAGCTTTAGCATCTGCTGCTTCGCTAAGGTATGTTTGGAGGGCTTTAAATTGGGTTTGAAATTCGAGTTGCTCTTCTTCCGTGTAGACGTTCAATACCATTTCGTCCATCACCTGATGTGCGCCCACCCCAATTGCGGACGGACTATCTGTTTTAGGCAAAATGGTATTCATCATATGCTTGATGACCGAAAATGTTTCTTCCTCAAAAAATTGCGGCACATAATTGTCTTGCAATTCACTCTGACAGCCCGACAGCAATGCCGTAGCTAAAGGCACGCTCACCGCAGCTCCTGTAGCTAAAGCAGTATAGCGTAGAATTTCGCGTCTCGTCATAATTTATATGGATATAGCCACAATATACAGGATGATGTTTTAAATAGTTATCAATTTTTGAAATTTATGAATAAATCTTTGATGATTTTTTGTAAAAGACTTCTAGCAAGAAGAAGATATGCAACAAAGGCTTCTATTTGGGGTTAGGGAGTTTATATTTTACAAATTCCCTTAGTATTTTATTTGACCAAATAGTTAGTTTTGCGTCTCAAAACAGACGCGCACGATTTACCAAACAAGCATTGCACAAACTCAATGTAATATGAAACAGCACTACCTAAACTGTATATTTTTTCTATGCCTGCCCATTCTCTTACTCGCACAAAGTCCCTGCACAGGCGGCATGGCGGATATTTATCCTTGCGATAATGCGGATTTGCAAAGTTTTATGCCTCTGGCAGATATGAATGCTACGGGTTCCAATGATATTTGGGGCTGGACTGACCCCATGACGGCTAAAGAATATGCCCTAGTGGGTCTGACCGATGGGACTGCTTTTGTGGATATTAGTACGCCTACGAGTCCTGTTTTTATTGGAAAGTTACCTACACATACCAGCAATTCTAGCTGGCGCGATGTTAAAGTATATAATAATCATGCTTTTATTGTAAGCGAAGCCTCAGGACATGGTATGCAAGTGTTTGATCTTACACGTTTACGAACGGCTACACTAGGTGCTACCTTCACCAATGACGGACATGTGACCTTTGGAAGTGGCAATGCACACAATATCGTAGCGAATGAAGAAACGGGCTATATGTACACGGTCGGTACGCGTTCTTTTGCAAGTGGTGGCTTGGTATTTATTGATGTGAGCAGTCCGAAAACCCCAGTAATAGTGGGAAGTTTCGGGTCGGATGGCTATACGCACGATGCCGTTTGTTTCAATTATCGAGGGCCAGATACGGAGCATATTTGTAAAGAAATTTGTATTGCCTTCAATGAGGACACCTATACTATTGTAGATGTAAGTGATAAAGGAAGTCCAATGATGATTTCACGCAATGGTTATGCGGATGATGAATACACGCATCAGGGTTGGATAACGGATGACCACCGCTATCTAATAGTAGATGATGAATTGGATGAAAGTCGGAATAACCACAACACCCGCTCTTTGATTTTTGATATTTCGGACTTGGATGCACCTACTCCACTAGGATATTATGAGCATGTAAATGCCTCGGTAGACCACAATATGTATGTAAAAGGTCGCTATGTGTTTCAGTCGAACTATAGCTCTGGTGTTCGGATTTTGGATATTGGCGATATAGCAAGTGGCACAATGAATGAAGTTGCTTATTTTGATGTCTATCCAACCAATAATGATAGAAATTTTAGTGGTACTTGGAGCAACTACCCGTACTTTCGTAGTGGTAATGTAATAGCTACTAGCCGACAGGCTGGTTTTATGGTTTTTAAGCCTACTTTTCCGCATTATACTATGACGCTAGAATCCGCTTCGGTACTAGAACTCTGCCCAGGTGAAACCAAAAGTTTCGAGATAGATATTACTGCCTATGGTGGCTTTTCAGAAATGTTAAACCTTAGCATTAGCGGTGCGCCTACTGACTTGGATGTAAGCTTAAGCAGCGATACCACTACGCCAAATAGTAGCATCACGGTGACAGTAACAGCGGACGCAACAGCTGCAGATGGTGCCTATAGTTTACTTTTGACGGGTATGACGAATTCAGTAAAAACAGAACAAAGTATCGCCTTAGGGGTGAAAGTCCAAGCGGGTGTAATGCTAGCTGGAAAAGTATTTTTACAAGGACCATTTGATAATGGAACTACCTTGATGCAAGATAATCTGCGAACGAATACACTTCTACCATCAAGGGAGCCATATAGTCTAGCCTCCAATTTTACGCTAGGGCTTCAGAACAACGAAGTACTAGCACCTGCGGCTGTCTTCAATGTCACGGGCAATGATGCTGTAGTGGATTGGGTGATTTTGGAAATACGCGATGCCGCAATGCCTGAAAATGTGATAGCTTCCCGCGCTGCACTTGTACAACGCGACGGCGACATAGTGGATTCGGATGGTGTTTCGCCTGTGAAATTTATAGGCGTGCCTACAGGAGACTACCATGTGGCTGTTCGGCACCGCAATCATTTAGGCGTAATGACTAATGCAACGGTAAGCTTCTAGAAATTTTCGCTACTTTCGTGGCGCAAAAACAACACTTCATGCTAGATTATACAAATCCAAATCTACTGGTAGATACCGCAACTTTAGAAGCAGGCAGCACGGCTTGGCGCAGCCCGTCCAACTTAGCCATCGTGAAATATTGGGGCAAACATGGCGTACAATTGCCGCGCAATCCGTCCATTAGTTTCACCTTGCAAAGTGCTTTTACGGAGACTTTGGTAGAATATGCGCCCAAAACTTCTACGGAGGAAGGCATTGAATTGGAGTTTTTATTTCATCGTGAACCTAATGAAGCATTTCGAGCGAAAGTGCTGAAATATCTTGAAAGCTTGACTGATATTTTCCCCTTTCTTCGCCAATTACAATTACGGGTGCAGTCGGGCAACTCCTTTCCACACTCGGCAGGTATTGCGTCTTCGGCTTCTAGCATGAGTGCGTTGGCACTTTGCCTTTGTACAATAGAAGATACGCTTTTTGATACCCTCGGCGATGACGAAGCATTTGAGCGAAAAGCATCTTACATTGCACGACTGGGGTCAGGGAGTGCGTGTCGTTCCATTTATGGAGGCTTAGGACTGTGGGGTAAAACGGATTTGCATGAAGGCAGCTCTGATTTATATGCTGTGCCATTCCAAGAAGCCCATGAAATTTTCCAAAGCTATCAGGATGATATTTTAATCGTAAGTCGTGGCGAGAAAGCGGTTTCGAGTCGTGCTGGCCATGCTTTGATGGAAGGTAATCCGTATGCACCCGCCCGTTATCAGCAAGCCAATGCCCGTATGCAAAGCCTTTTGGATGCCCTTCGAGCAGGCGACTTAGAGACCTTTGGACAAATCGCCGAAAATGAAGCCCTTACACTACATGCCTTAATGATGGCCTCCAATCCATCCTATATGCTGATGCAGCCGAACACGCTGGAAATGATTTACCGCATCCGTGCATATCGGGCAGATACAAAACACCCTGTCTATTTTAGCTTGGATGCTGGGCCGAATATTCACCTGCTTTATCCGCAAGATATTATCCATGAAGTGCGTCCGTGGGTAGATGCGGAACTGGCCCCTTTATGTGAGGAAAATGCTTATTTACCTGATTTTGTGGGCGAAGGACCAGAGGAGATTTAGAAATATCTAATTATTCAAATCTTGAGCAAAAAATGGCAAGACTTGTAATTTTGAATGAACAATTTGGCACTATGGTAAAAGTATGGGCATGTGATTTTTCAGCCCACCGTTTCAACGGTGGGAGACAGTTTAGAGGTTGTTACTAAGCCTCCCTACCGATAAATCGGTGGGCTGAAAACACCTCAAAAAGTTAACCCACATTTTTTACCGTACTGTCAACAATTTTGAATTTTGAATGCGTATAATTTATTCAAAAATATTTCGTACACGTTCCTTATTTAACGATGCAATTCTACATAGCCTCGAAAGACTTGTGTTTGCCCTTTATCTTCTATTTCAAATAAATAAAAATAAGTGCCATCGGGCAGAATGCGCCCATTCCAAGTACCAAACCAATCATTTTGATAATTACTTTTTTCGTATACTAATGCACCATGCCGATTGAAAACTTGAAGTTTATTAATTGGATAGGCATCAATATTGGCAATAAAAAAAGCATCGTTCAGTCCGTCTCCATTGGGTGACATGGCAGTATAGACTTCCACGCCTGAGCAGTTGACCTCGATGCTTACGGTGGCCACATCGCAACCTGCATTATTACAGATTTCATACTGAAAAGCGTCCATACCTGTGCAGTTTTGTGCATCGGGCTGATAAGTGACTTGTCCATTTACTTCTATATAAGCTTGCCCATATTGGGGCGGCACCAATATGCGAATGCTTTGTACTCCACCGAGTATATTATCATTGTCTTGAATTGGAATTTCTACTGTTTCATTTTGGTTGGCAGTGGCAGTATCATCCTCTGCATTAGGTAATTCTTCATAAGGAATCACATGAATTCTAAGATAGGTGGTATCGCAATAGCCAAAATTATCACAGAGTTCAAAGCAGGCTTCAGCTTGCCCTAGCTCTAGACCTGTCACTTCCACGCAAGCCTCGGATATAGGCGTAAAATCAGCGATAGTACTGGTGCTTGCACAAAGATTTTCGAGCGTACGTAACTGCCCTGGTAGTTCATCTTGACTAAGGCAAATTTCCGTACTCTGATTAATGAATACCGAATCAATCCGCACCGAAGGTACTGGAGGTCGCACCAATACACGCAGTAGCACATAACGCGCATTGCCTACCGCATCAATCAACCAAACACAGGTACTATCCGATTGAATTTCATCGCTTTCGTAGGTGAAGCAGTTGCTTGTTTCATTGAATTGGATAATACTATTTTCGGTCATGCAAGCACGGTCTATAGTAACACTTTCAGGGTCAAAAGCAGACATATCTAGGCAATATTGCCCTGTTTCAGCGCCCACCAATAGCGTATCTGATACGAGCAGTGGTTCTACCACATTGAGTTTTAGCCGAAGTGTATCACAATTGCCAAAGGCATCACATACTTCTAGGCATTCTTCCACAAAGCCCTCTGCTATGCCTTCGTATTGGATGCAAAGGCTTTCATCCTCGTAGTTAATATCTAAAATATCCTCTTGATTAGTACATGCTTTTCCAAAACGCTCTATAGTACTAGGAAGTGCCAGCGCGCTTTTATCCACACAGAATTCTCCTGCTTCTCCGATTAAAATAGCATCCTGAAAAGTGCGTTGGATGGGGTCGCGTACTTGTATACTCACATTGGTAGTATCGCAAATACCGAAGCGATCGCATATGACGAGGCGTGCAAAGTCCGTACCGATACTGCGTCCATTGAAACGCACACAATCCTCCGAAATGCGTTGCCAAGTGTAGTGTTCTGCATTGCTTGTAAGGTTATCTATTTTTTCTACATCGCGGAGCAATTCATCTTGCTCTAAGCAAACGATTCGGCTACCGCCTCGATCTAATGTCAAATTCAATCGTGCGGTTTCCGTACACACTACATTCACTACCAAGCTATCACGGCAGGCGCGTGCAATATCCCAAGCTTGTACTAAATGCAAACCAATCGGCAATTCTAATCCTACTTTGGTAGGAATGGCTTCGGTAGTATAATCAGAACTTAAGGTAGTATTGGTAATGATAACCTCTATTTTTAGGGAGCTATAGTTGTTCTGAGGATTGCCTCCCGTGATGCGGGATTGTGGAAAACTATAATCCCAATTGCCTGAAGGATCCCATATGTTCATGGAGTCGATTAATTGCGAGACGTAGATAAACTCCATGGAATGTGTAGTGCCATTGACCTCCCAATCTTCTAGGTAGTAAGGTGCAAAACTACCAATAGTGACAATACTATTAAGTCGGTAATACCTTATGGTATCAAAAGCACAAGGAACGGTTTCGTTCATTGGGCTGCCATCCAAGAGGAAGCGAACATTGGCCTCTTCACCTACTGCCAAATTGGTACAAACTGTCCCCATGCCACCACTGCAATTGGTTTGTATAATGAGTGGGCTATTGGGGGGCAAAATATCGCATTGCGCGGAGACTGTCCCTTGACTAAGAACAAAAAATAAAAAAATACATAGAACGAATGAACGCATCGGTTTCGTCATTAATCGCAGATTGTAAGATAGTAAGTAGATGGACAGATTTAAAGATGCCTAAATAATCAATGAGTGAATATTTAATAACTGAATGAGCGAATGGAATCTAGAATTATTCACTCATTCACCATTCTTTCATGCACTCATTGAGTACTTACTATAGGGAGAGACAAATTATTCGTGTTCAGTATTTTATAAAAAACCAATGTAAATAATCAATGAGTGAATTGTGAATGGCTGAATGAACGAATAAAGTTAGAATTATTCACTCATTGAGTATTTACAAACCAATAATTTGTTTTTATCCATCTATCTAACGCTCAATAATAAACTGCACCGTTCTTTCAATAATTGCTTATAACCTGAACTAAAATAATCGGCTAGTGGATAATTGTGGTAAAGATAGTGGATTCTGATAGGACTTGTGTGTTTTGTGCTTAGGATAATAGTTAAGGAATGCGAAATAAATAAAGTTGCCTTCTTGAATCAGTAGATTTTGTGTTCAGTTTGTGCTTTAAAAAGCGCGTATAGCTAACTACATAAGGTTTTTCAAGTGCAAACTGAGCGCAAAAGATACCTTCAAGATGGTAAGGTTATTTATTTCGCATTCCTAAATGTCTCTTGTAGAGGTAATATTTTACGCAGATTTGAATACTTCGCGCCAATTTACATCTCGATAGTGTTCAAAAATCAAAACTCCGATTATACTAAAAATAAAGGCTGCTAAAGTAGCCGCTATCACCAATAAGGAACGCACAGGACGCGATTTTATAACTGGCACGGCAGCTTCATCGAGCAGAAAAATAGAAGAAAGCGACGACCGATAAGCAGTACGAACTTTCTTCAATTGCTCTTTTTGATAGACTATTTGCTTAGCAGCTTCCTCATATTCTTCCTCTAAGGCTTGCACTTTCGACATCCCTTTATTGAATTGCGTCATCTCCGCCTCCAATACTTCTACTTCTTTTTCTAAGCCCTTTACGGAGGCATCTAAATAAAGTACGGAATCTCGTTTCGCTCTTGGGTTATTCTTAAGTGCCTCTAGTCGCGCTCTAGAACTTATCAATTTACCTTTACGTGTTAAGATAAGTGCTGAAAGCGATTCACTTTGCGAGTCTATATTATACACACCATAGCGCGTGCGAGCTGCTTGCGTACTATCACTTAAGGTGTTCAACAATACTTGTTTTTCGACCAAGCTTTGCTCTAACGTTTGTACTTGGCTGTGTTGGAGGGCTTTAATCAATTGTAGATTGATGCTGTCTATTTTTAAGCGAGCTGCAGTTGCTATTGCTGCTGCCAATTCAGGGTCTTTATCTTCTACAGAGAGTTGAATGGCATCCATCTTCGTGCGTTTTGCTTCGAATAAATCAGCCAAGGCAAGACGAATATAATAAGGGGCTTTTGTGCTGCTTGTATCAATATCGTAATGTTCGTATAGGTCGAACTTATCAATCAAGTAATTTTGTAGTTCTGCAGATTCTGCGATGCTTATCAGGCGGTCGTTATCATTATTGTTGCCAAAGGGTTGTGGGTCGCGGGTAGTAGTGCCAAAAAGCCCGCGCTCGGTGAGTAAATCAGGATTCACCGATAAAAAGGTAGTATAGGACTGATAATATACAGGCAGCAACAAGGACACGATTATGCTACCAATAGCTACGATAGCACAGATGGCAATGATATAGCGAATATACTCAGCAATAGTACTTATGACACCTAATAAACTATCTCTTTGCTTCATTAATCTAATGATAAGTTGTGGGGCAAAAGTAGGAAACTTTAAGTTAATAAAGCAATTTGCAGATTTGACAATTCAATAATTTGGATTGTAAGAAGCTGTTTTAAAACCTCTACTTGGTTTTGTTGTCTACATTTCACAAAAAGTACAAATTTTGCTTTCCAAGTTCGCTACCTTTTTAATATATGTTTTTCGTGATGCTCAAGAGTAAAAAAAGGGTAACTAGAAGAGAGAAGAGAGACCGTCCTTTTGGACTGAGCGAAAAGAGATTACAATGTACTTAGCGTGAAACGCATTTGTATCTGTCCATCTCTCTTTCCTGCTCGACGGCAGGCGAGTCTCAATAAAGTGGTCTCTTTTCTCTACTCTGCTAAATAGTTACAAAAAAGGGTATAAAAATAGATGCCGCTTCCACTAAGGAATGAAGAATTAATTAAATGAGCAGTTAAGCGTAGAATTTTTGTTTTGT
>JAHDCQ010000168.1:0-6218 GCA_020629845.1 Saprospiraceae bacterium
ATACAAGAGGGACTGGCATTTATACAAACTTGGTTTCGTCCACAAAGCAATGTCTATGTAACACCTTCCTCTATCAATCATCCCAATTTTGATACCGACAATTATCTATACGCTGTATCCCGCCAATTGAATGAGGCAGAGCGACTGCTGGGCTTGTTTCGCTATTGGAATATGATTCATTATTTCTTTCCTTACAAACACATTATGGATCAAGATTGGGATAGTACTTTGCGTGAGTTTTTACTACCCATTGCACAAACAGACGATAGAGCGGCTTATCACTTGGTTTTTAAGCAGCTTACGACACGTATTAATGACTCACACGCATTTTTTGCGAGTCAGCCATATTGGAATTGGGACGGCAATGCCCATACGCCTTTCTTTATGCGTTTTATAGAAGGAGAAACAGTCATTACCAAAGTGATAAATGGCATTTCGGGAGTAAGTGTAGGGGATGTAATAAAAGTGATTGACGGCAAAGCGATTGAGGCATTACGTGCCGAATTGCGTCCTTATGCACATGGCTCGAATGATGAAATTATTGAGCGTACTATTAATAGCTTTGTTGGATTTGGAAATGCAGGTACATTTGAAGTGACAGTTGAAAACGGAGTAGAAACTAAAACTGTGACGCTAGAGCGCAAAAATACTTATTATAGCTCATTGGCTTCTAATCCTAATCCTGCATGGCAAATCATAGAAACCGAAGATGGTTGCCGAAAGGCATTGGTAGATATGGATAAACTGGAACGCGAACAAATCGCCGAAATGTTTAATGAGATAGGCGACACAGATGCTATTATTTTTGATATTCGAAATTATCCGAATGGAACACTTTGGACACTCGTGGATTATATTTACCCTAGCCGAGTAACCATAGCCCGCTTCACGAAGCCCGATGTACGCTACCCAGGTCGCTTATCTTGGATAGACGGAACGATAGGGCGCGGTACATCCAACCCTTATGAAGGCGAGATTATCATGCTATTCGATGAGCGTACACAAAGCCAAGCAGAATATACCTGCATGGGCTTGGAGCAGTTCCCAGGTGCTATAAAAATAGGTAGCACGACTTCCGCAGCAGATGGCGATGTCGCTTTAATTTATCTACCTGACGGCATTCGCACAGGAGCTACTTTTTTAGGGGTCTATTATCCAGATTATACACCTACTCAACGCCTGGGGATTATTCCAGATATTGAAGTGCGCCCAACTATTGAAGGTATTCGAGCGGGTAGAGACGAACTGATGGACGTGGCACTTAGCTGTGATTTGAGTACGGATGTCATGGACATGGAGAACGCAGTAGCTTTTAAGACCTATCCTAACCCAACTAGTGAGTTACTGCATTATGAATGGACGACTACCGCAACGCAAACGGAAACATTTACCATGGAATTAGTAGATATGCTAGGGCGTACAATTCAACGCAATCAGGCACACGCACTAACTGGTACACTGGATGTTTCGGAGGTACCGAATGGGGCGTACTTCTTAAAATTGCGTACGGATTCAGGTAGTTTTAGTAAAAAAATAGTTATACAATAATCCATACCTCTGGAAAAGACATGAGATATTTATGACTTATTGCTGTATTGTCATATTGTTTTATGGTTGATTTATGTCTAGCAATAAGCAATAAAACAGTATAGCAATATGGCAGATACTCAAAGACGAACAAGTCAATAAATAAACCCGCCTGCTCCACAAAGGAACAGACGGGTTTATTCTTTTATCGCTTATAGCTCACAAGCTCTTCTACTTATGCAATTCATCCATATCTTGTAAGATATTCAAGGCTTCTTTCACATAAATATCTTTTCTTAGCGACTTCATCATATCGTCATAGCGGTCAAGTTGTGCTTGATCTTCATTCGCTTCAAATTCACGCGTATCTACGGTCGTTTTTACTACTGGACCCGCTAAGGCTTCTCCGTCGAATAAGCCTTTGAATTTTGCCGCATCTGTTTCGCGCTTTTCTTCCAGTGCTTGATAATTGCTCAAGTTCAATGGATAGACTTTCATATCGCGGCGGTCTTCCAAACGCTGTGCATTTTGAATCACTTTTTGGAAGGTTTTATCGGCTGCAACGCGTGCTGCACTTCTGCGCTTGATTTCGTCTTTTTTCGTTACGCGGTATACATTTTGCTCGTATTCTGCTGCTGGAATTTCACTCCAACTCAGCGCATAATCATAATCGCGTTCGCCTGTATCATCGCTGTAGTAGTAGTTGTCTGGTAGAATCACATCTGGCACTACGCCTTTGAGCTGCACCGAACCACCATCAATACGGTAGTACTTTTGCATTGTGAGTTTCAACTGACCGAGTGGCTTCATTTCGGAATTGGAGCGTACCATGCGGTCGAGGTCAATGAAACGCTGCACCGTACCTTTACCGAATGTCGAATTGCTACCTACAATTACTGCGCGGTCGTAGTCTTGTAGGGCTGCCGCTAGAATCTCCGAAGCCGATGCACTAAATGAATTGACTAAGACCACAAGCGGACCATCGTATAATACGCTTTCATCCTCGTCGCTCAATACTTCTGGGCGGCGACCTCTTGACTTCACTTGCACCACAGGACCATCTTCGATGAATAAGCCCGACATTTCCACCACTTCCTGCAAAGAGCCACCTGGATTGCCACGCAAATCTAGGATAATACCATCTACCTTATCTTGCTTCAGCTTTTCGATTTCTTTTGCCACATCCGCAGCCGAAAAACGTCCGTTTCTATCTTGGAAATCGGCATAGAAACCAGGGAGGTCAATATAACCCACTCTTTTATCGGCTTCCTCAATAATTGCTGACTTCGCAAAGCGCGCATCAATCACTACCACATCACGGATGATGCTGATTTCTTCTTTTGTACCATCTTCGCGGGTGACATCTAGGCGTACTTTAGTGCCTTTTTTGCCCCGGATGTATTGCACTACATCATCTACGCGCATCCCTTTTAGGTCTACATATTCTTGCTCATCGGCTTGTGCTACTCTAGTGATAAGATCACCTTTTTTCAATATTTTTCCTTTCCAAGCAGGACCACCAATGATGATTTCGCTTACTTTCGTAAAGTCGCCTTCAGTCATCAAGCGCGCACCAATGCCCTCGAATTGTCCTTTGAAATTGATGTCAAAGTTTTCCTTCTTGCGTGGCTCGAAGTAGCCCGTGTGTGGGTCATGTATATTTGCAAATACATTCAAGTACTTTGATAAGTGGTCAGAGCGACGATCTTTTTCTAGGCGGTTGTACCATTTGTCGTACATCTCTAGCACTTTTTCGCGCGCTTCTTTCTCTAGCTCTACTTCCGTTTTAGGTGTTTCGCCTTCTTCCAAATCTTCTTGATCTTCAAGCTTATCTGCCAAGCGCGTCATTACTTCATACTTGAGGTTTTTGCGCCAGTAGTCTTTCAATTCTGCCTCATCTTTTGCGAAAGGGAGATTTTCTCTATCAAAATTGATGTCTTCTTTTTTACCGAAATCAAAAGGCTTCGATAGAATTTCCTGATAATAAGCCTTCGTTTTCGCAATGCCAGCTTCACGGAATTTCACGGATAAATCGAAAAATTCATAGGTGCCTTCGTTGGCTTCATTATCCAATTTATGCCGATAGGCTTCGAGTTGCTTTACCTCGTCTTGTGTTAGCCACCTGCGGCCGCCATCTAACCTATCAATATATAAATCATATATTTTTTCCGAAAAGTTATCATCTATTTCTTGTGGTTGGAAGTGGTATTGGCTGCTTACATTAAGTAATGTCCGCATCAAAAAGGATTCCTTTTCTGCTATGTTGATATGAGGAAAATACGCGCCTCCTAAAAGAAATAAGATGCCTACTGCTACTGCTGATAAATAAACCGTTCCTCTAGACTTCATGTAATAGAATTTTATATTATAAACGGGCGATGCCTTAATTTTTAGCTACTGCTTTTTAGCTTTTTGGCTATTAGCAAGATATATAAAAAACGTCAATATTGCTTAAAAAGATACTTTCAGAATGCTTTTTTGTTGAAAAGACCTTTGGTAAAAGACTACTTTAACAGAACAATAACGCGTTAGGAACGAGGGATAAATAAGTTTTACGTTTACAAATGGCTCTTTTTACTTTATACTTCACGAAAAAATCAGTCATTTATCTCGATAAACTCCTCATTTTTTCGCTCGTCTAAAGAAAAAATAGCGCATTCTAAACTGTAAAATTTATTTATCCCTCGTTCCTAGACGTTTAGATATCGAATCAAATATACTTCATTCTCATTAGACCAACTAGACAAAAATAAGCATATCATACGCCTTTCAAGCTCTTACAACCCCTAGTATAGATTATGATAACCAGCTAGGTGTCAGTCGTTTTGAGGCGTTTGATGAATTTCTTGATGATGCGTTGTACGCAGCGTTCTATTTCGACTTGTGTTATTTGCTCCTTCCCTGTATAAAGCAGCATGATACCAAACTGTTGTTCACCTTCGAGGGCTTCGTATAGGCGATGTTTATGAAGTCTCCAAGCTTCGCGCAATTGGCGTTTAATGCGGTTGCGATCTACAGCTTTCGGAAATTTTCGCTTGGATACACTCACCGCGCATTGTACAGGGTAAGGATTATCCGAATTCTCTAACTCCACCCATACAATACGGACTGGATATACGCCAAAGGATTGTCCTTGCTGGAAGAGGGAGTCTATTATTTTTTTGCTCTTCAAGCGTTCTGCCTTTTTGAAGCTGTAAGTAGGCATGTATTTTTTTTATTTTTTTCGTTCTTTGATAATTTTGGTGGTCAAGCCTATTTTTTGCAAAATGAGTTAATGGAATGGTCGAGCTTTTGCAAAAAATAGGCTTGATTTATCAGCAAAATAATCAAAGAACCATTTTTTATAGAATTAGCTGTAAAAAATGTGTTTCTTCACTTTGAATTTGGGTGGTTTAGTTATTTGTGTACTATTACTAAACAACTAAATTACCAAGACGCAAACACTTACAAACAACACTTACTTATGGTGTCACCTATTCGTTCTGCTTTCAATGCGGACTTCACGGATGCGAAGTACCAAGCCTTATTGAAAGACATTTATCAAATGTACGACTATAAACCACTTTTCCGTATTGCGGAAAGCCCTTTATTTGTTCCTGATGATTTGAAGGCGAAACTTTTCGATGCTTGCGAGCGCATTATAGACGTAATCGTGCGTCCTGATTTTAAGGAAAAATCGAAAGGCGCGCTACTAGCGGGGCAAGTTGTACCAAATGAGACAGCGCATACGACTTTTTTGCAGATGGATTTCGGAATTTGTTTGGATGAAAATGGCGAACTTACGCCACAGCTCATCGAAGTACAAGGCTTTCCTTCGCTCTACTTCTATCAACATATGGCAGCGGATATGTATCGCAAACATTTCAAGATTCCTGAGGATTATTCGCATCTGTTTAATGGCATCACTTCGGAGGAATATATCGAAATACTACGCCGCGTGATAGTGGGCAACAAAAAGCCTGAAAATGTGGTGCTGCTAGAGGTAGAACCCGAAAAGCAAGTGACCGCCATTGATTTCAAAATTTGTCAGGACTTGCTTGGTATTCCATATCTCTGTGTGAGCGACCTTAAGTGTGTGGGCAGCGATGTGTACTATGAGCGCGACGGGAAGTTGATACAAGTAGAGCAGATTTTTAATCGCGTTATTTTCGATGAACTCATTAAGCGCGATGACCTGAAGCGCGAATTTTACTTCACCACCAATGAATACAATGTGGATTGGATTGGGCATCCGAATTGGTTTTTCCGCATCAGTAAGCACACTTTGCCTCTACTGTCGGATAGTCCTTTTGTGCCTACTTCGTACTTCTTAAGCGATTTGGATGAGTTTCCTGAAGATTTACATAATTATGTATTGAAGCCTTTGTATTCCTTCTCTGGCACGGGCGTTATCATCAAGCTGAATCGCTATGATTTGGAGAGTATCAAAGACCCTGAAAATTATATTTTACAACGCAAAGTAGAATACGCACCTATCGTGGAAACGCCTGACGTGCCTGCGAAGTGTGAAATTCGTATGCTTACTATTTGGGAGGATGGAAAGGCGCGTCCTTATTTTGTGAATAATCTCGCACGCCTCAGTAAAGGTGATATGGTAGGCGTGCGCTACAATAAGGATAAGGAATGGGTAGGCGGTAGCGTGGCTTATTTTAAGAAATAGAACACGGAGGCACGGAGACACAGCGTCTTTT
>JAHDCQ010000168.1:6318-11638 GCA_020629845.1 Saprospiraceae bacterium
TCACTATCACTACAGGGCGAAAGCCAATGTAAGGGCTAGGCTTTGTTTCGCCAGCATAAGGATCTTCAGCTCGGATGTTGACATAGTAGCCTGTAGTACTCCAACTTCCGCCTTTAGTACTGCCTTTTTCTAAGAGCATTTCGGCGGCATTGCCACTCATATTATATAAGCCATATTCATTAGGGAAATAACTTTTCCCAGGTGCCGTAAAATTACTGTAGTGCTTCCAAGGATCCTGAACAAATACCAGATCTGAAACGCCTGTCAACTCATATCGGTCAATTTTACCGTCATACTTAATATTTGACTCATCTATTGAACGGTAATTACACAATTTTTGCCCTTTACTATTACGTAAATAATAGCCACCCCACGGAAAAGGTGCGCCTATATGCCCTCCGTGTGCCGCATACATCCACTCCTCGCGTGTAGGAAGTCGTACCTCCAAACGTCCTTCTTCAATTTGTAGTAAAGTAGTAAGTTTTTGCGTTAGCCATTGGCAGTAGGCAGTTGCACCTTCATAGGATATATTCAGTACAGGATAATCATCATAGGCAGGATGACTGTGATACGTCTCAATATAAGGTGAATTGTTGATGCCTTCTCGATTCCAATTTTCGTTATGAACGCGAATATTATCCCAATTTTCGGGTTTACCATCGCGCTGCATTTCTGTCAGAAATTCGCGGTAATAAGCATTGCTCACTTCCGTTTCCATCATGAAAAAATGCGGCATTACGCGCTTACGCGTCTGTGTTAGGTACAAAAATTCGCTAGGGATGTATTTGTAAACGCTCGGTAGCGGATATTCAGGTAATATATGATGTTCTTTTCGGTATCGCTTTATTTTTCGCACCTCTATCTTCGTTTGATTTTTTAGTATTTTTTCTTGTATATCGCGCGACTCACGATTTATAGGTTCGAGACGCTTGGCTAAGAGCGTAGTGTATGTGTACGTCATCGTTTCCCAGTGTGAAAGTGGACGTTCTGGATTGATATTTTGCCAAGTATTATCTGAAGCTTTTAGCATCTTATTCGCTATATCTGCGACTTCTCCTTCTAAGCGACTTGCCCAATTCGGGTAACCATCCCAAGTTTTGATAGGTACTCGACCCAATAGGCGAATGGCATCTTCTTTTGTGAGTTTACTTGTTTCTATACCTTCTGTTCTCGCTATTTGCAAAGCCATTTGCCAATCAGGAAGTTCGTCACTTTCCCAGTTTGCTTCACTTATATCTTTGGTAGTTAGTTTAATTTGGGGTGCATAATTAAGCGTGTCTTTGAGCGTAAAATTAATATTTAATTCATCATCAGTAAGCAGATATTTTTTAAAACCTTTCATCTTTCTATACCTCACACTCGATTGAAAAACGTCATCCACTAAGCAATGAAAAACCGTTTGTCCCTTCATCGAAATACTCCGCCGCTGTTGTCTTGGGTCAGAATAGCTTTTACCATCATAAGCCGCTCGATGAACTACCAAAGTTCGTTTTGCCTCCACACTTTCCACCTCAATAATGATGAGTGCATCTTCCGAAAGATTTGTGAAATAAGGCGTTTCATTAGAAATATCAAATGCACCACGTGTCCAGATTTGTACGCGTTCGCCTGGGGTATTACTCCAAGTACCATAGCGCGGCAATGTCTCGCGTCGCGTATTGAAAAGTGGCGGCGCAGTATTTGAAGATGATACTACTAAAGGCTTTTTGCTTAAGGTAGATAATTCAGCAATTTTGTGATTATTGTTTGGCTTTTTCGCCCAATTTATTGCTTCTACTGGTGTTGTGATTTGTACTTTTCTTTTCGGCAAAAATTCAATAGCGTGTACTTTGATAGGGGAGTTTTCATCTAGAGTTGCCTCAAAAATAGGCTGTTCCAAAGCCGCTTCTAGCTTCGGAATGCTTTCTTCAATCGCTGCCCGTGCTTCAGGATGTATAGCAGCAAGTAGCGGCAAACAACATGCAAATGTACCCAACCACCGCCATTGCAACCAGCGTGTAAATTTCCAATGTTGGAGATTGAACTGCAAAATAGCTAATACGCGCTGCTTAGTTTGCGAAGACTGTGCCATAGGTAGGCTCGCTTGCCAATTGCTGCGGGGCTGTTGTATGATTTGCCGTGCGATTTGTACTAATTGCTCCGCATAATACGTCTTGGATATGCCTAGTTTTAATACATATTCATCGCAAGCTTTTTCGCGCTCTAGTTGCTGCCATTTATGTAAAAGCCACACCAGCGGATGCCACCAGTAGAGGCTCAAGGTCAGCATACTTAGGAGATGCAGGGCATAATCATTACGCTTAATATGGGATAGCTCATGCAGCAATACCACGCGCATTTCTTCCTCCGACCATTGCTTTGCAGATATAGGAAGCAGTATTTTAGGTTGAAAAAATGCCCATGTCATAGGCGTATTAATGTCGGGACTTTGTAGGACTTGTACTTGCCTACGTATTGGCAGTAGCTTAGATATTTCAGGTATTGTATTAAAGGGAGTTGCGCGTTTTGTAATGCGCCATATTCGGAAAATGCCAAGTAGAAATTTCAATAAAAAAAAGCCTACACCTAGCAGCCAAATACCGATGATTAATTCTTTCCAATAAAGCGAAAAAGGTGCCTGCCAAGTGCTAGTAGGAGGCGTTTCTATGATATTAGGGATAGCGTAATTATTTTGTTGAATAGGAATGTCAAGAGCTGTATTTTCGACTCTATTTTCTGTATTTATTAGTATGAATGACTGCTCTAAAATGGGAATTTCTGCTATTGGCAATTCGACTTCAATAGTAGGCGTAATATATTGAACAAGAGGTAGTATGAGGAGGCATAGCATACCCAATGAAATCAGCCAATGCCGCAGGGTTGCTGAGGATTTTTTAAGGAGTAAAACCAATGCGACTAAGGTGCAAAGCAGTAGCGTTGCTTTTAGCACTAGGAATATTGCAAAAGTCATAGGTCTAGAATTTTTTTAATCGAGTGATTTCTGAAATCTATTGTTTCTTTTTTGCTTGTTCTATTAAGTCAGATAATTCGTCGAGTTCTTCATGCGTCAATTCTGATTCTGGGTCGTTGATAAAAGTGGCTACTGCCTGCGATATAGAACCACCAAAGAAGGTCTTCAAGGTGTGCCGCAGACTCTTATCGCGCACATCTTCGCGGGGTGTATAAATAAACTGCCGCCCTGACTTTTCGTGCTGCACGTGTCCTTTATCTTCCAAAATGCGAAGGATAGAGCGCACCGTAGCATAGCTTGGTGCATCGGACATGCGTTCCATCACTTCTCTCGCGCTGAGTTTGCCGCCTTCGTAGAGCAAATCCATAATTTGTCGTTCACGCCGACTTAAGTTTTCTTGTTTCATTGATGAAATGTGATTTTTTTCACACTTCAAAGGTAAGTGGTGATTTTTAAAGAGTCAATACTTAAGTGTGTATTTTTTAACACTTTAACATTTGGAGTGATTTTTAAACCATATAAGGCACATAAGAAGCATATAAGTCTTATGTGCCTTATGGTTTGATATAATTCAGACTTATCTCTTTTGTGGTTAAACCTTTCATGCCCCACCGTTGAAACGGTGGGCTGAATAATTTAGTCTGTGTTTTCAGCCCACCAATTCATTGGTGGGTGTACAGAACCACAAAAGGGATAAGTCTGATATAATTTAAACGCCCACTAGCTCTTCTCCTGCTAAAATCGGAATATAAAGCTGTCCTTTCAGTACATTTCGTGAAATAACGATACGTTGCACTTCGGATGTGCCTTCATAAATCTGCGTGATTTTTGCATCGCGCATCAGGCGTTCCACATGATATTCCTTCACGAAGCCATAGCCGCCGTGTATTTGCACCGCTTCTACAGTATGGCGCATCGCTACTTCCGAAGCGAATAGTTTTGCCATCGCACTAGCAGAATCATAGTTTGCATGTTGGTCTTTCAACCAAGCCGAGCGATAAACCATCAATTTTGCTGCTTCAATCTCTGTAGCCATATCTGCCAGCTTGAAAGCAATCGCTTGGTGCTTGCTAATCGGTTTTCCGAATGCCTCTCGCTGCTTAGAGTAGTCTACTGCCAATTCGTACGCTCCACCTGCGATACCTAATGCCTGTGCCGCGATTCCAATACGCCCTCCTGAAAGCGTCTTCATCGCAAACTTAAAGCCAAAACCATCGTCACCGATGCGGTTTTCCTTTGGTACTTTCACATCATTATACATGATCGTGTGTGTGTCCGAAGAGCGAATGCCTAGTTTATCCTCCTTTGCACCTACCACTACACCATCCCAATCCGTCTCCACGATGAAAGCATTGATGCCTCGGTGGCCTGCTTCTGCATTGGTTTGAGCAATTACTAAATGTACCTTCGATGTACCACCGTTCGTAATCCAGTTTTTAGTACCATTTAGCAGATAATAGTCGCCCATGTCCTCTGCTGTCGTGCGCTGACTAGTCGCGTCGCTGCCTGCTTCTGGCTCGGATAGGCAAAATGAGCCAATCCATTCACCCGTGGCGAGTTTAGGTAAGTATTTCAATTTCTGTGCCTCTGTTCCAAATTCTTCAATACCCCAGCATACTAGCGAGTTGTTTACAGACACAATCACTGAGCAAGAGCTATCTACTTTTGAAAGCTCTTCCATCGCCAATACATAAGACATCGTATCCATGCCACCACCACCATATTCAGGCGATACCATCATACCCATGAAGCCTAGCTCGCCCATCATGCGTACTTGTTCGGTAGGGTATTGCATCTTTGAATCGCGCTCTATTACGCCTGGCTTCAATTCTTTCTGTGCAAACTCCCGCGCGGCTGCTTGTACAGCTAGTTGCTCTTCTGTCAGATTGAAATACATATCGTACTATTAGATTTTATTATGGTTCAGTTGGTTCGTTGTCAATTTTGATGTAGAAGCAAGCCGAATTTTTTCAAAAGTTCGACCGTTACTCTATCTCATTTTGCAAAAATTAGTCTTGCTCATCAAAATCGCCAAAGAACATTCAAATTTTCCGCGAAATTACGCTAATTCGATGGCGCAAACAAATTTTATTTGGTTAGTCGGTGGTTTTTGACGTTTTGGTGGCGATTAGAGATTGCTCTATTTCGTCTATGAGTCGGAACAGCTACTGACCTGAAATGGCTAAGAAATCGACTCCGGTATTGCATTTGGCATCATTGGAAAAAGCCTGAAAAGAAAAGGCGCAGTCTTATCCGATTAGGCGTAAACCCAGAAATGGCGTATGCTTGGAGTCGTAGCCGAATGGGGGATGGCGTATTGCTCAAAGCCCGATTTTAGGCACTACTATCACGCTGAATCGGTTGAAACAG
>JAHDCQ010000169.1 GCA_020629845.1 Saprospiraceae bacterium
TATAGACTAATGCGGATACCTATATTATGTGTACCATCCCAAAGCTTAGTATCTCGATAAGCATAGTCAATACCAAAACGGTTGTTTCTATTGTCTTTGCTTAATGGTACATTCACACTTATACCACCACTAAGACCAGTGTAGATTGGTGCGGTTGCTTCTACTTCTGAACCTACTTCGTATTTGTAGCCTGCACGCAACTGGAATAAGTCGTTTAGTGAAAATTCTAAACCACCTCCAATTTGGTCTTGCGAAAATGAATTTGCTGTAAAGTTACCTACAAATGTAAGACGGTTATTTTCGCCTAAATAGAAATCATAAGAAGCACCAATATTCAATACGGATGGCAATTCAAATGTTTCGGAACGCTGATTTAAAGTAAGCGCGTAGCTCGTTTCGCCTTCGGGTGCTGGTGCTGTAATAGCTAAACCCTGCCCACTAAAGCTCATAGGGGAGCCTACATTACGAAGTGAGATACCAATTTTGAAATTGTCCTTATCACCTGCTACATACTGTACTCCTGAATCAATACCGAAACCAAATGCTGATAGCTCTGGTGTAGATTCAGAAATTGCACGAACTAGGATTCCCACCGAAACTTTATTTGCGAAGGTATGACTATATCCGATACCCAAATGGAAAAAGTTAGGCGAAAATGTAGCTCCTGTACCTTCTGGCTGAGCAGCCGTTGTGATTGGAATATCACCAAAGTTTAGAGCCATTAAGCTAAGTCCAAAGGCACCGTAGCCTTTGCCCTCCTCACGGCTACCTACACGCTGTGCAATGCCAAAAGAATTCATACGAATGTCTGTACCGCGTAGGTAAAGGGCATTGCCAGCATAAATATCCGTATTGTTGATACGTGAAAGCCCTGCAATATTCAAGCGCATTGCCTCTACACCAGATACCATAGAGGTCGTCATGGTGTGCAGACCTGCACTTTTTGCCCAGGGATTCATCAATAATTCATAAGCCCCTGCTTCTCCCTGTCGGTCAGGATTTCCTGCAAATAGTGCAGTAGTAGCTAGTAGGCAAATTATAGATAGTATTAATTTATTACTCATTTTCTTTTTTTTGAGATGTGAGTCCCAATGCCGATCGCTATCGTGTATTGGGAGAGAGGAGTGATGAATATATTTACTCGTAATTCATCACTCCTCACTCATATCTATTATAAGCCAGATGGGTCAAATTCACGAGCTACACCGAACCATTTAATCACACGTTCTCCAAGTTCTGGTGAATTGATGTGGATTAAGTACACGCCACTAGCCACAGGAATACCTTTAGCGTTTTTCAAATCCCATTCAATATCAGGATTGATTTGTGAGCGTTCAACGGCACGGTTATTACCTTCTGGTGTAGAGCCTATCTCATCTCTGTCATATTGGCGAATAAATTTGCCATCTAACGAATAGATAGTTACCACACATTTTGCTGGTAGATTCGTAATTTTAACGATATTGCTAAACTGTGAAGTTTCATAAGCAGAATAGCCATAGTATGGATTTGGCGCAACATTAATCATATCTAATGCTGTTTCCACGTCTTCTCCCGTTACATCTTCCGATGCAAAACCTTCCAACTTGAACTTATAAGTCGGATAGCCATTGTATTCTCCTGTTCCTTCTGCGATTTGATATGGATTATCTACACGCAATTTCACTACTAAATCATTTGGTATTAAACCTTCTGCATAAGAAGTGATACCATCAGCAAGCGGTAGGCATGTCCATGTGATATTTTGTAGTGGTAGCAACTTACGGAAGGGTGAAGGAGAAGGCTCTAAACGTGCTCGGATAGATTCGCATCCATCATAAGGCAGCTTCGTTACATAGATAAAGTGTTGCCCACCCATTATAAATCCTGCTAAGTCAGGTGATTGACCTACTGATGGATATATAAACTCACGTGATGGATTCCACATCATATCGTTACCTACGGCTGTTGTTTCAGCTAATGCAGCTTGCTCATCATCGTAGTACGTATTTTCTCCGAAGAAGATATTCAAGCGTTCGCCTGTCTCTACGTCTACAGCATAGCCTGGGAACCATCCCATACCCATGCCGTCGCCATCACCCATAGGCAAACCGTCAGCACCAGCTTCTTTGCCTACAGAAGGGGCATTTCGCAACTCGAAGTAACGGTTAGCATCATCGCGCTTCAGTCCTTGCGCATCATAGTATTGATTGCCTGATTGGACAATTGCACATCTACTCCACTTCGATTTATCAGAAGTAAAGACAACGTCTACATTATTTAAGTCCGCTAAATCAGACCCATTACGTACCAAAGAACCACCATTACCACCTACGGACTGTGTCCATGCTGGTGTGATATATCCTAGACCAAATTGATCTTCAGGTCTAGCTCTCCAATCGCATAGGGTATAAGGTATCCATCCTCCTCCAATTTGCGTCAAGCCAAGCTTTGGATCTAGTTCTGCATCTGGTTGTCCTGAAGAAGTGGACGCAAAATTCAGTACATTATCAAAAATAGGATTTAGATTGAAACGCGTATCATCTGGAGCAGCAAAGAACCAGTTGTTATCACCACCTTCTGCGTATTCTAGCTCTACGCCTATTGCTCCATTCGAATCATCTATATTGCTACCTGCATCATCGGTCTGACCAATAGTGATGGTAAAGCCATATTCTCCTAAAATCTGTTCATTCAATCGCTCAATAGTGGTTTCTGAAGCAATTTCTTCGCCTCTATCCACATCTGTTAGTACCCAACGAGCGGTTGATTCTAGATTATCATCTGACAAATCACTATCTACAAAGGTCAATATGAATTCTCCGTTCTTTACTTCCAGCGGATTAAAGATATTAACTTCGATAGGCCCACCACCTTGTTCATAGGTAATATTGCCATCAAAACTACCATCAACAATAGCATTTCTAGTAGCATCAGATATATTAAGGAAGTTAGCACCAGCACCTACACCATCTATTCGTGTTATTTCTACTCCTGTACCATACTCTGCATTGAGTTTAGTATAGGTTATCGGACGAGGAATTACCGTATAGAATGGATTTACACCATCACCGATATTTTTACGTCCTTCCAGATAAAGTTCTTTTTGCCCGATACCTGATACGGGATCGTAATCTAGATAGTTGTTGTACGCATAAGCGATGGTGGTGTAGTAATATTTTTTATGATTTACTAAACGTGGGTCGTCGCCTGATGCAAACTGATCTTGTGTTAGTCTGAAAGTATGACGAATGCCATCGTCTTTTCCTTCTACCTTAGGTACGGGCGCAAAGAAAGCTTCATCTTCTAGTGGGCTTTCTACTTCTTCCCAATTGAAGACTGTATTTACACCATTCTTTATATCTACTTGTACTACCAAACGGGCTTTGTTTGGGTCGTCCAAATCTGCTAGAGTTACATCAGGGCCTGCTAGTTGATACATTTTGTAGCCCTCAAAGCGATATAGTGTATCGTCTACTGTACTTGGAATACGAAGTCCCTTTTCTGCATAAGCTTCGAATGCGTTATTCGATGTCAAAGCGTCGTTGGTAAATACTGCTATAAGCTCTTGATCAAGCTCTATGAAATCTAAGTCTGGCGCATCAGGGCCATCTGTGATTTCAAAGCAATTATCGAATAAGGCTTGTGCTATATCATCTGCATTCTGTAGTTCTCGTAAAGAAGGGCATGGATATAACTGATCCGCTACCCAAACTACTCCAATAATCAGCTCATTTACGGCACCTGGGTCAAGACGGAATGGACCCGTTGCTTGAAGCGTTCGACGGTCAAGAGAAGGATCGGTACGTTCACTACACATGGACCACTCATCTCCCTGGCTAGGGTCTCCTATGAAAGCGAAGTTAATTTCTTCGCCATCTTGATAGGCATCATCCCCAAAAGTAAAAGGTGTTCCGTCGCGCCAAGAGCCTGATAAATAATTGTAGTATTCTGTCGCATTATTGGGGTCAGTAGTACCTGGAGGCGGACTGCCAAGACCAGGATTATTAAAATAGGTGAATGATGACATACCTATTTCATTACCCAGTTCATCTAAGGGGCCTCTAAAATAATCAATTCCTAAAATAGGTACCTCTTCGCAATAAGTATTTACCCCTTGTGGGCAGTTGCAGCCTGTTTCTCCATCTACGGCATCTGCATTGTATACAAACGCTAAACTACGCAAGGTATCACAGCCTACATAATCATCTGTATAGCAGCCTAAATCTGGATCTACCCACATGGCGAAGAACATACTATCAATACTCTCGATGGCACGATTAATCAACTTATAACGCTGGAAGGTCATATCGTTGATTTCGTCGTTGGTAGCATAAGCAAATGCTTGTACTTGTATCTCCATCTGGATAGGGTCACCTTGCGACTGCGAGTGGATATTTCCTGCATCATTATAAATCCAGAAGGTCATTTCATCTGGATATTGTGGCTCATCACAACCGCGTACCTCAATGACAGGATAATCGCCTAAATCAGGATCATATCTTCCGTCGCCATCTCTATCCCAAAAACCTGCTAGACCTTGATTGGTGTTTGGGAGTTCAAATCCATGTACATCAAAGAAGAAGTCATTGCCACGTGCTGGCCAGCCTCGTATATTTCTAGGAATATCCGCTGCTGCATAGGCTTTGCCTTCGTTTATACTGGCATCATAGTTACGAATATGCTCATCTATTTCTTCGCCTGTTACTTTGAAGAATCTATCCCATACGGCACAGACTTCCGAATCGGTAGTACCCAGTACAGGGTCAATTGGTCCTGTCCAGAAATCAGCGCGACCTGATGAGCGACCGTACATTTGAGCTGCTACTTTCAAGTTACCTGCTGGGTCTACTCCACCTAGCCAAACGGCACCTGCGAAGATAGAAGATACCTCTGGTTGCCCTGCTGGTACTTTAGGTACTACATAGCGACCGTCGCCACCATCCCACCAAACATCACCACCTGTAAGTAGACGCGCACGGACATTATTAATTGCTTGGTCTGTTTGGTCTACCGCGGGGTCACAAGCCTCGCGATGTTCTATTGTGTTTGCTTGTCGGCCATCCTCCTTGTGTTTTGGATTGATGTGTGCTTCTGCTACAGAAAAGCATGTGCCAACAAGAAATAATATTAATGTAATTCTTAATATATATTTCATAACATTATATTAGTCGATTCTTGGACTAGTATAAGCGAAGATGTATTACTTCACTTTTCTAGGTATCTAAAGAATCATTTGCAGTTACTACAAATGCTTTTATGGCACTTGTAGTAACCTAAACTTAATTATCACAATCCATTAAAAGTCAAAAATTATACCTGCAAACATTCTTCTAGGTAAACTAAAGAAGTCTGGATTTAATATTGACCATTGATAAGATGCTAAGTACGATTGTAGTTCACGCGTAGATGACTCAACTGTATTCTGATTATTAAGACCATCAGGAGATGCTAAGTAACCGTCATCAGATGGAGAACCTGTTGCAGAGTATACATCTATTGTGTTGCGTCGGTCAAGTAGATTTGATACCCGCACATAAGCGTTGAAATTCAATCCTTTTCCGAGCGAGAATGACTTATCTACTCTTAAGTTCACGGTATAGTTCCACGGCTTTCTAGCTCCATTGATAGCTCCCTTGAAACCAGAACCACCAAGCACTGTTGGCTGAATACGTGCTGTGTATGGACGACCAGAAACTGCGATAGTCTGCACATTTACACCAAACTTGGATAGGATGTCTTTTCCTCCAACACGAGGACCGTTGTATTTCTTACCTGAGCCATAGCGATAATCTAAAGTGGCTACTAAACGATGACGTTCATCAAAGTTAAGAGGAAGCAAGTTTCGGATATTACCTCTAGATGTTAGACCACGCTGCGAGTTTGCGTCCGAACCTGTACCATCTGCAAACTGTAGAGTATAGTTAGCTTGTAGTGTTACGTTGCCTGTTCTGCGCAAATCATATGCAAACGAAAATCCTTTTACGGTACCAAAGTCAAGGTTATCAAAAGTAGTATATTGATTCACGATTGGAACAGGGAAGAATGTTCTACGCTGAATCATGTCGCGCATCTCCTTGTAGTAAGCGGATAGCTTTAAAGAAGAAGATGCAGAAAGACGCTGTTGGAAACCTACTTCGTAATCTACGGTACGCTCAGGTCTTAGATTTGGATTACTCTTTACTGTGTTTGTCAAATCTGTGAAGTAAAAGTAATCATAAGCCGTTGCGATGGTATTAGATGGTGGACGTTGTACCAAAATATCATAGTGTGCAAAGAAGTTTGCGTCATCCGAAATCGGGAATGAGAATGCTAAACGTGGCATCCAATTGATTTGCGGTTCGTAATCTTCAAAAGATACATTTGGATCAAAATCGCGGCTCTTGATAAAGTTGGATACTGAATTAACTCTATCATCGGTATAAGCTGGATTTACTAAGCCACCAGGGAAAAGTTCTGTAGCGTTGTTGGCTGGTGCGCCATTCGGGAAGAACCAATCGTCACCATTACGATAGCCTTGTACGGCTGTTCCTCCTTCATTCGTATATACTTTGAAATCATCGTCAATATTACCAGGACGCTCTAAATCTGGATTGATGGCATGGAAATCAGACGCGCCTTGTATATCATATAGGGAATAATTATCTTTCAATACCTTAGTATTCGCATCATATCTATCTACACGTAAACCTAAACGGAAGATAATATCCTTGAATGTGAACTTATCCTGAATATAACCTGCAAAGTAAATTGGTCGAGCAGGTGCTACTGGAAATGTACGTACTCCATTGGCATCTGTAGCGGTAAAGAATTCATCAAAGGTGCCATCAAATTCATTACCAAGATAATCATAGCCATAGTAGTCTAAGATTTCCTCATCATTCAATTCTTTAGCAGAAAACATATCTAGTGAAAGCTGGTTAGGGTCAAGACCGTCTGTATTCACATATTGTGATAAATCATTAATGCCTAATGACTCTCTTACCCGACGGTAGAATAAATTATCCGAACTCTCACTAATATCCAAAGCATATATAGCCGCTGTATCTATTGCCCCAAAAACAGGGTTAAATACTTCCATGAAGCCAATAGTATCAGGGTTTTCAGGAATACCTTGTATGTGGGCATTCGCTTGTTGACGCGCCACATCCCATAAGCGACGTGGAGATACATCGTATCTTCTATTAGCACGCTGCTCGTATAATACTCCAAATTGAATATTATGACGACCTTTGTTAGAATCACCACCAGGCACTAAATCAAAAGAACTATTGATATTTGCTGTATAAATATCATTGTCTTCTTGGCGTGCTAAGTTGTATACCCAACCTACATTGGTATGGAATGACCAAGAGTTATCAAACTGATCAGAAATAGTACCATTTCTGCCTATAAAGTCATCGAAGCCTAAGCTACCACCAGCAGTAGAAATTCCATTTATAAATACTACGCTATTGCCAATGTTGCCGTTTAGGGCTTCTCCAGTAGGAACGCTTAGTACATTATTATAGTTAGCTAATACTGGGTTTGCACCTCCAGGTTGATAGCCACGCAACACCTCTAGATAATCGGTATGTAATAGCTCACCTGAAAATGGATCAAAGTTGAAAGTAGGCACCCACTCAATATCAAAATCTCCAACATGACCGTAGTTAAAGTAATTGTTACCATGACGAGAGTCAGTCAAATCATTGATATTGTTTTCATAGCTAAATTGTAGCGTATAAGATGCATTTTGGATGGCCGAAGCTTTACCAGTATCATCCGTATCCGCACCACCCAAGCGATGACGGAAACGGAAGTTTCCACGCAAGGTCTCTCTATGTGAAATAGGGTTATTATGGGCGTTAAATACTGCCCATTCGTCATCACGATTTGAATCGTCCGTATCAGGTGTAAATTGGTTGTCTTGATTTCGATATGAGCCAGAAAGTGTAATATCCACTGCTTTACTTAAGCGAGCATCTAACTTTGCCGTAAGGTCATAACGGGTATTTTCCTCAAAAGGACGCGCTTGAATGGCTGCCACATCATCCAATGTTGTGAAATCCGCAGCTACAAAGTTAGAAACCGTACCGTTTGAGTTAGTGCGCTGAATAACTGGATTTGCTTCTAGTTCTGTCAAACTAGCATCCGTAACACGATATAAATCTATTGCTGATGGGTCATCATCGAGCTGGTAAGTATAACGACCCGCTAGACGAATTCCTATAATAGATTCTCCAGTCTCTTTCTTCTTTAATAATGGACCACTTACATTGAAACCCGCAATGCGATTGTCATATGGATCAAAAAGTTCAGAAGTTTCGAACTCCACACCTCCAGACCATTTCGCAGAAGGGCCTTTAGTAGTGATAGAGATGATACCACCCGTTACGTCACCATATTGTGCTTCAATACCACCTGTGATAACTTGCAATTGGTCAATTTCTGATTCAGGTATAAGTGCTGCCGAACCCGATACGCGCATACCATCAATGTAGTAATCTGTACCATCGGTTCTAGAACCCCGTACCGAAATATCGCCTCCTTCATCAGCAGCAGAAATACCTGCCGAAGTAGTGGCTAAGGCATTAATATTACGCGTAGGTAAATTCTTGATTTGGTCACTTGTAATAGTTGCCCCTTGAGTAGTATTATCTTGTTCGATAAGTGGAACTTTATAATCCACTACCACTACCGTCTCTAGGTTAACTCCCGAAGTTAGCGTAGCATCAAGCTTGTTAGCTTTACCCGCGTAAACAACCACACCATTTACCTTGGTTGTTTGAGCTCCTGTATAAGAGAATTCTACGTCATATGTACCTGGATCAATGGGAGAGACGGTATAGTTGCCATCGAAGTCGGTTTGAGTACCCGTAATAAGGCTACCATTTTTATAAACCGCAACATTGGCAAGAATAACACCTTCACCGTTGTCGTCTATCACCTTACCACCTACAGAAGTCTGCGCGATAACGAGACCTCCTGCAAAGGCAAAGAGTATCAGTAAAAGTAATTTACGCACCATACTATATAGTTTTGATATTAGTCATATATGACCACATAAAAATAATGTTAGGAATGATTATTAGCGTGAGTAAAAACAATATAACACGCTGATAGAAAAAGAGTTATAGAAATAAAAAAATGAAATCTGGCTACTTCGCTAATTTACAGCAGCTTGTACATATATAATCAAATATGTGTTAAGCATCGTAATTGGTCGCAATTTTACGAAATTAAGCCTGATTAAAAAAATAATTTAGTCTGTGATTAGGGCAAACGTATGAAATGATTTTTACTGATAATTGGTGAGTTTGTCCCGATAACTATCGTGGACGATAATTTGAAAAACTGCACTTTGATAAGAGTTGTTTTGTTTGAAATTACTTCAAAAATGCGTATTTGTTCAAATTTTTAGGTCTTCAATTTATCGAATCTTTAACGTTTGTCCTAGTCTGTAATATTCCAAATAGTCGTGTAATTACATGTTCTTTAATTTGCCTACTGAACGGATAGATATAGGAGATTGCTGCTTGTAAATTCAAAATTTAGCTATTTTTTTCATTCAAGCTGCTGAAAAGCCATAAATTCGGCCCTTCGTAAAGGTAGGCAGCTTGTTGGCTACCGTTATATATTTTATACTGATGACTAAAGTCTACTTACATATGGGAACGAATATAGGGGATCGTGCTGCAAACCTTGCTACGGCACGACACTTGATTAGTACCCAGATAGGAAGCATTGTCAAAACATCTAGTTTATATGAAACAGAAGCTTGGGGTTTGAAAAACCAACCAGACTTTTATAATCAGGCCTTGGAGGTAGAAACAGATTTATTGCCTAATCAATTGCTCGATGAAAGTAAAAGAATTGAACAGAGCATGGGACGACAAACAGCAGTACGGTGGGGCAGGCGGCTGATAGATATAGATATTTTGTTTTATGGCACAGAAATTATAAATAGTGACAGACTAAAAATACCACACAGGGAAATGACGAATCGTAATTTTGTACTGATACCCATGCTAGAAATACAAGCTGAATTAGAACACCCCTTACTCAAAAAAACCATAGAAGAACTCTATTGGGAATCTCAAGACACACTAGAAGTCGTTCTTTTAAACGAAGAAATTAAACACTAGATGAAGACCAGCAATTTTCCATATAAATACATCGCTATCGAAGGCAATATTGGAGCAGGCAAAACTACGCTCTCTAATATGATGGCCCAAGAATTCAAAGCTAAACTTATTCTAGAGCAGTTCACAGATAATCCTTTTTTGCCTTATTTTTACGAAAACCCTGAGCGTTACGCTTTTCCAGTAGAGCTTTTCTTTATGACCGAACGCCATAAGCAACTTCAAGAAAACCTATCGCAACAAAGCCTTTTTCAGCAATTCACCATTTCGGATTACTTCTTTGTGAAGACCCTATTATTCGCACAAAACAACCTCAATCCAGAAGAGTATCGGCTCTTTCAACGCCTCTTCCACATCCTGAATGCGACTTTCCCAAAGCCCGAATTATTGGTCTATTTGCACCGTTCTGTAGATAATTTATTAGATAATATCAGACATCGCGGACGCGAATTCGAGCAGAAAATAAGTGCTGAATACCTCACACAAATACAAGGAGCTTACTTCAATTACTTCAAAAATGTGACAGATATTCCAGTACTAATACTATATATAGAAGGTAGCGAATTTTGGGATAAACCTACTGAATATCAAAAAATTGTAGAGACTATTCAACAACAATACCTACCCAAAGTGTACCATATAAATCTATCCAAGAGCTGATTAGGGAAATTTTTCTTCATAAAACCCCTTAATTTCCAAATAATTTCTTGATTTTTGCCCTATGTTAAAATATAGTTACTTCTTTGAGTAACTAGCGTCTTAACGATTAACAAAACTTTAAACATTATGCAAAAGTATCTTGTCGAATTAATCGGTACGTTCTTTTTGGTACTTACTGTTGGTTGTGCAGTTATTGGTGGCGCAGGTGCTATGGCACCAGTTGCAATTGGTTCTGCCCTAATGGTAATGATTTTTGCAGGTGGGCATATTTCTGGCGCACACTACAACCCAGCAGTAACATTGGGTGCATTCCTAAGAGGTGCATGTCCGGCTAAGGATGTTCCTGGCTACATGATTGCACAAATCATAGGTGGCGTATTAGCAGCTTTAGCAGTAGGCTACCTTGTAGGTGAAGCTAAAGATCCTATGACTTTCGCTAGTCCAGTTCCTGTGCTTATTGCGGAGTTCTTAGGTACATTCGCGCTAGTGTATGTAGTATTGAATACTGCAACTGCAAAAGGAACAAGCGGTAATTCGTTCTATGGTCTTGCAATTGGTTTCACAGTAACTGCTATGGCGTATGCACTAGGTGGTATTTCGGGTGGAGCATTCAATCCAGCAGTAGCAATAGGTGCTGCAGCAATGGATTTGCAATCATTCGGAAACATTTGGATGCACATTGTAGCAGAGTTGGCAGCAGCAGCAGCAGCAGCTTATACCTTCTTATTTGTGAATGGTAAGGAGTAGTAGATGCTAAATCCTATTAATGTAAGATTTAAAGCCGAGTGTCCTATGGGGTGCTCGGCTTTTCTGTTTTAGTATTAAAA